>NZ_JBYNRN010000011.1:0-55808 GCF_057785155.1 Paenisporosarcina sp. | reverse complement strand
ACACACAAGAAAGATCATCACTCACGTCGTGGTCTATTCAAAATGGTAGGTCGTCGTCGTAACTTGTTAAAATACTTACGTGAAAACGAAGTATCACGTTACCGTGACTTGATCGCTAAACTTGGTTTACGTCGATAAGATACATTTTAGAAAAAGCGGGAGTTTTCCCGCTTTTTCTTTATGTTCTTATATAAATTTTATATAATGCGTATACTGTGACGGAAATGAAAATATTTTCGCATCGATTACGCTTTTTTGATACACTACTAATGATACATACAACTTTGCGATACAGGATTTTCAGTAGGAGAGGAGTTCATCCAATGAACGAAAAACAAACGTACAATTTCGAATGGGCAGGTCGTCCCTTGCAAGTGGAAATAGGCAAGTACGCTAAACAAGCAAACGGTGCCGTTATGGTCCGTTACGGGGATTCGACTGTTCTTTCAACAGCTACAGCATCTAAAAATCCAAAACCACTAGACTTCTTTCCGTTAACAGTGAACTATGAAGAACGTTTATATGCAGCAGGTAAAATTCCTGGTGGCTTTATTAAACGTGAAGGTCGTCCTTCGGAAAACGCGATTTTAACGAGTCGTTTAATTGACCGACCAATTCGTCCGTTATTCCCAGATGGTTTCCGTAATGAAGTACAAGTAATCTCGATCGTTATGTCAGTAGATCGTGATTGTACAACAGAAATGGCAGCAATGTTTGGTTCTTCATTAGCATTAATGGTCTCTGATATTCCTTTTGGTGGACCGATTGCAGGTGTGCAAGTAGGTTTAATTAATGATCAATTTATTATTAACCCGACCGACGCACAATTACAAGAAAGCACAATTGATTTAATTGTTGCTGGTACAAAAGATGCGATTAACATGGTAGAAGCAGGTGCGCTTGAAGTTCCTGAAGAAATTATGTTAGAAGCGATCATGTTTGGTCATCAAGAAATAATTAAATTAATCGAATTCCAAGAAGAAATTGCAGCAGCATTTGGAAAAGAGAAATTAGATATTAAATTATACGAATTAGATGCTGAACTTTCAGCTGAAATCAAAGCGACTTGTGAAACGAAATTAAATTCGGCTATTCAAGTTCATGAAAAACATGCTCGTGAAGAAGCGATTCGCGAAGTTAAAGATGAAGTTATGGCGACTTATGTAGAAAAAGAAGTAGACGATGCTACATTGAAACAAGTTCGTGAAATCTTGGATAAAATGGTTAAAGAAGAAGTTCGTCGATTAATTACGGAAGATAAGATTCGTCCAGATGGGCGTAAATTAGTCGAAATTCGTCCATTATCATCTGAAACAGGCGTTCTACCTCGTACGCATGGTTCTGGTTTATTCACACGTGGGCAAACGCAAGCGCTTAGTATTGCTACTTTAGGTGCACTAGGTGATGTGCAAATTATTGATGGTATCGGAATTGAAGAATCAAAACGCTTCATGCACCACTATAATTTCCCTCAATTTAGTGTTGGTGAAACTGGACCTATTCGTGGACCAGGTCGTCGCGAAATTGGACATGGTGCATTAGGAGAGCGTGCATTAAAAGCAGTTCTTCCTGATGAAAAAGAATTCCCTTATACAATTCGTTTAGTGTCAGAAGTTCTTGAATCAAATGGTTCAACATCTCAAGCAAGTATTTGTGCGTCAACATTAGCAATGATGGACGCGGGTGTTCCAATTAAAGCACCAGTTGCTGGTATTGCAATGGGACTTATTAAAAAAGGTGATAATTACTCCGTTTTATCTGACATTCAAGGAATGGAAGATCATTTAGGGGACATGGACTTTAAAGTTGCTGGAACTGCAAAAGGTGTTACAGCTCTTCAAATGGACATTAAAATTGACGGTTTGTCACGCACTATTTTAGAAGAAGCATTAACTCAAGCAAAAATTGGGCGTATGCACATTCTAGAAAGCATGATTGCAACGATTTCTGAACCACGCGAAAAACTATCTAAATACGCTCCGAAAATTGTTATGATTAAGATTAATCCAGACAAGATTCGTGATGTAATTGGACCTGGTGGGAAGCAAATCAACAAAATCATCGACGAAACAGGGGTTAAAATTGATACAGAGCAAGATGGTTCAATTTATATCTCTTCGATTGATGAAGAAATGATTGCTCGTGCTAAACAAATCATCGAAAACATTGTACGTGTTGCTCAAGTTGGAGAATATTTCATGGGTAAAGTGAAACGAATTGAGAAATTCGGTGCATTTGTTGAAATCTTCCCTGGTAAAGACGGTCTTCTTCATATTTCAGAAATTCAAGAAGAACGTACGAAACAAGTTGAAGATGTCTTGAAACTTGATGATGAATTAAAAGTTAAAGTTATTGAAATTGATAACCAAGGCCGAGTTAATTTATCACGTAAAATTGTTGTTAAAGAAGAAAAAGAAGCGGCAGAAAAAGCAGAAGCTTAAAATTGTTAAGAACATATGTAAAAGGCTACCTATGTGATTAATAGGTAGCCTTTTTTTACACTGATAGGAAATGTAAAGTTACGTATATCAGTATAAGAAGAGACATAGCTTACACCATTATGTGTGTATGCTATGTCTTTCTAATACTCAAAAAATCATAATTAAGGTCGCTTGAGTATAATTAAGTGTGTTGGAAATTAGGGGGTTTCAAAATGTTACAAAAACATACGAGTCAAAACGGTGTTCGGATAGTTTCCGAGCATATACCACACGTTCGTTCTGTAGCGGTGGGTGTCTGGGTTCATGCAGGTTCACGTCATGAAAAACCAGAGCAAAATGGGTTAACTCATTTTATCGAGCATATGCTTTTTAAAGGAACGGCTACGCGAACTGCTCGTCAAATTGCAGAAGAATTCGACCGTATAGGTGGTCATGTGAATGCCTTTACTTCAAAGGAATACACTTGCTATTATGCAAAAGTACTTGACCACCATGCAAAACATGCAGTTTCCGTTCTTGCAGATATGTTCTTTCATTCCCAGTTTGATGAACAAGAATTAGATAAAGAACGTCAAGTGGTTTTAGAAGAAATATCAATGGTTGAAGATACACCAGATGATGATGTCCATGAGCAATTATGGAATGTCATGTATCCCAACCAGTCAATTGGTGCGTCCATATTAGGGACAAAAGAGACGTTATCTTCATTTACTCCAGACATGATTCATCAATTTATGGATCATCATTACCGGCCAGAACAAATCGTCATTTCAGTTGCTGGGAATATTCCTGAAGGGTTTATTGCCCATATTGATGAGTTGTTTGGTCATTTTTCACCAAATACGTCAACAATCGAGAAAACGATATTCGAACCAGCTGTATTTTTTGCAGGTGAGTCGAAAAAGACGAGAGATACCGAACAAGGACATATTTGTCTTGGGTATCCGGGATTAAGTGTTAAACATAAGCATATTTATGATTTAGTCGTCTTAAACAGCATTTTAGGTGGGAATATGTCATCTCGACTTTTCCAAGAAGTACGTGAAGAAAAAGCATTGGCCTATTCAATTTATTCGTATCATTCTTCTCATGAAGATAGTGGGTCTGTTGCCATATATGGTGGAACGTCAAGCCACCAAATGCCTGAGTTGGAACAAACCATTCATGAAACAATCAATAAGGTTATTACTGATGGTGTAACTGAGACTGAGGTAGATAATGCAAAAGAACAATTAAAAGGTAATTTAATGTTAGGGTTAGAAAGTACGAATGCTCGAATGAATCGAAACGGTAAAAATGAATTGATTTTCGAAGAGCATAAAACATATGATGAAGTTTTAAAATCAATTGATGAGGTGCACATCCATCAAGTACAAAAATTAGTATCTGAAATCTTTGATCAAAAACCAGCATTATCAACAATAACACCGAACAATAGGTATTCATGAAAATGAACAACAAACAGAGAATACATGTCATTTCCTGCAGACTGACCTTTAACCTCCTTGCAAAATTGTGGAGTCTAGAAAGTCAGTTCTTCAGCGGGACTGATGTGTATTCTTTTTTTTATAGGTGATTTTTGAGAACTTATGTCTATTTGTACTTTAGGTGATTTTTTCTGGAAACAAATGGGCTTTCGTTCATAGAACACGAAGAATAGTGAAAGGTTTGTGTTTGAAAGAGCAAGATCCCTAATACCGAGTATAAGAGTGAACCATTGCTTTTATAGTTGTTGTCTCAGAAAAGTGATTATTAAATTGACTCATCATGAATAATTAACTCACACAATATCCTTCATAGAAAACAAAACCTGCACAAAAGGTAGGCACAATATATGTTTTCTAATGAACGTTGAGGTCTGTTTTCGCATATAAATAATGTGATGGATACAGAGGAGGGACAAAATGTTACTATCTGAATTAGCCATTAAAGAATTAATCCAAATTGAAGATGGTAAGAGGGTTGGATTATTGGCAGACACCGAATTAATCTTTGAAGCAACAAGTGGTAAAATTATTGGGTTTTTAGTATTAAAAGATCAATCAAATCGACCTTTTAAATCAAAAACGGTTTCCAAAAATACGTATATTGCTTGGGAAGATATTGTGTTGATAGGTGAACATCGTATTTTATTTACGAAAATGTCGTACCTGGATTCGGATTATCATTCATGAGCAAGTCTAAATGGTGCGTAATTGGAACTGATCCACGTATGGCAAAACTGGCATTCGAACTCGAGACAAATGGGGAACACGTATTATATGTAAAATCTAAAGCTTGGGGATACCAACTTGAACGTTCCATTTCAGAATTTCAACCAGATTACATTGTATTCCCGATACAACCACTTGAATTAGCAGTTCCGAATATCGATCGAGATCTATTTAAACATACCCCGATTTGTTTTGTTGGGAGACTAACATCCGATTGGGCTCAGTTATTTAGTGACATGAATTGTCCCGTTAAAAAGTATCTAGAAAACGAAGAATTTATTTGGTTAAATGCAAAGTTGACAGCAGAAGGTTTCATCGCTGCTTTTTATTTGCATGAAAAACAAACAATAGCAGGAAAAAAGTTTGTTATTACAGGATTCGGTAGAGTATCAAAATTATTAGCTGCCCAACTAAAGAAAATGGATGCTTTTCCACTCATTGTCGTAAGGTCCTTGGAGCAATTGGCCGAAGCAAAGGCAATGGGCTACGAAGCGGAAATTCTCAGACCAGCTATAGATTGTGATGATGTATTTTTTATTAATACAATCCCGGCTGCATGGTTAACGGATGATTATGTTCACAAGATTTCAAAAGCGAAAACATTTTATGATATTGCATCGGCGCCAGGGTGTTTAAATTGTAATGAACCCTTGACCGTACCATACCATTTATATACTTCGCTTCCTGGTCAATTCATCGAAAACGATGCTGCCTCTTTACTGTCTAGTTGTATTCAGAGGTTGTCTAAACAATCAGAAGGAGGAAGTATGTGTTAACAAATAAAAGAATCGGCTTTGGTATTACAGCCTCACATTGTACGTATGAAGAAGTGGTTCCGAAAATTGCTGCTTTACGTGAACTTGGAGCAATCGTTGTACCAATCGTTACGCATTCAGTATTAGCAGCAGCGACTAGATTTGGAACTGGAGACGAATGGGTGAAAAAAATTGAAGAGGCGGCAGGGGCAAAAGTGATTTCGACAATTGCAGATGCAGAGCCCTTAGGACCTAAAGCTCCATTAGATTGTATGGTGATTGCACCTATGACAGGAAATTCACTCAGTCGCTTTGCAAATGCAGCAACTGACTCCCCCGTTTTAATGGCCGCCAAAGCAACGATGAGAAATGGGACCCCCGTAGTTATTGGCATTTCAACGAATGATGCTCTCGGATTAAACGGTGTAAATTTAATGAAACTTCTCAACTCGAAACATATTTATTTCATCCCCTTCGGACAAGACGATCCCTACAAAAAACCAAACTCCTTAATATCCGATTTCACATTAATTGCACCTACAATTGTAGCCGCTATGAACCACCAACAACTCCAACCTATACTCATCCAACATGAATAATTCAATTAATTTTCATGCACATAAGTGAAAGTTTATGATACAATACCTCCATTATGCTCGTGTTTTATTGTGAAGGAGAGATTGGAATGTCAAAACGTTATTCGGTAGCTATCGTAGGGGCAACAGGTGCGGTAGGCGAAAAAATGAAAGAACAATTAGAAAAAAGAGAGTTTCCAATTAAACACATAAAATTTTTAGCTTCTAAACGTTCAGTTGGAAAAACAATAAATTTTCAAAACCAAACATACACAATTGAAGAAGCCACTCCTGAAGCATTTGAAGGAGTAGATATTGCACTCTTCAGCGCAGGTGGATCAGTTTCAAAAGTATTAGCACCTGAAGCTGCAAAAAGAGGTGCTGTAGTCATAGATAATACAAGTGCGTTTCGTATGGATATAGATGTTCCTTTGGTAGTTCCTGAAGTTAATCCTCAAGATTTACATGCTCATAAAGGGATTATAGCTAATCCCAATTGCTCAACAATTCAAATGGTTGTGGCACTCGAACCAATTCGTCAAGCTTATGGTTTAAATCAAGTTGTTGTCTCAACTTACCAAGCGGTTTCAGGTGCTGGGACACATGCTATAAAAGAATTAGAACAACAAAGTCAAACATTTGGTGATACGAAGGATACGCAAGCAACTATTCTACCAGTTAAGAGCGCTGAAAAACACTATCCAATAGCGTTTAATGTAATTCCTCAAATAGATATATTTGACGATAATGGCTACACATTTGAAGAAATGAAAATGATTAATGAAACGAAAAAAATTCTTCATATGCCAGATTTAGCAGTCTCAGCGACTTGTGTAAGATTGCCTGTAGTATCAGGTCACTCTGAATCCGTATTTATACAAATTGATAAAGATGATGTGACTGTTGATGACCTTAAAAAGCTCTTAGCAGATTCGAAAGGGATTCAATTACAAGATAATCCATCACAGCAAGAGTATCCAATGCCTTTATATGCCGAAGGAGAAGATCCTGTATTCGTTGGAAGAATACGTAAAGACCTATCGAATAACAAAGGTTTTCATCTATGGATTGTCGCTGATAATTTATTAAAAGGTGCTGCACTAAATTCAATTCAAATAGCTGAAGCAATGATTGAAGAGGGAATTTTGTAAGGGGGAATAGACATGCAAATCGGCCGCGTATCAACAGCAATGATCACACCATTTCTTCCAGATGGATCGATACATTTTGAAATGGTAGCAAAACTAATTGAACATTTAATCGCAACAGGAACTGACTCTCTTGTTGTATGTGGGACTACAGGTGAGTCACCAACTTTAACAAGCCAGGAAAAAGCAGATCTAATTCGTTTTACAGTGGAGACTGTAAATAAGCGAATCCCAGTAATTGCGGGGACGGGTAGCAACAGCACGCAAGCTTCCATCGAATTAACTAAGATGGCAGATGAAGCGGGTGTTGATGGTATCATGTTAGTCACACCTTATTACAATAAACCCGACCAACGAGGGATGTATGAGCATTTTAAAACAATCGCAGGTGTGACGAAACTGCCAGTATTACTTTATAATATCCCAGGTCGATCGGTTGTTAATATGTTACCTGAAACTGTAGAACTGTTAAGTCGAATTCCTAACATTCATGCTATCAAAGAAGCTGGTGGCAACTTAGAGCAAATGTCAGATATTATCGCGAGTACCGGAGACGATTTTGACGTCTATAGTGGCGATGATGGGTTAACGCTACCTCTATTATCAATAGGTGGTGCAGGAGTCATTTCAGTTGCTTCTCATGTTGTTGGGGAAGATATGCAAAGACTTACTCGTGCATTCAATGAAGGACGTCATCAAGATGCGGCTACTATTCACCATGCACTGCTGCCACTGATTCGTGCTTTATTTGAGAAGCCTAATCCAGTGCCAGTAAAATATGCGTTAGGAAAATTAGGTTTAGATGTGGGATCTGTACGTTTACCACTAGTCGATATGACCGACGAAGAGAAAAAAACATTCGATCAAGCATGGGATTTATATGAACAAAAGAGAAGTAATTTTAAATAATAAGTAAGGTCAGTCATGTACTGACCTTTTTTTGTTTGTACTGTTGTCATGTCTACCGTATAATGAAGTACAGTGGAAGTTGTTCGGGTAAATTTTTAGGAGGAAAGCACGTGACTAAAATTAAAAATGAAACGATCCGCATCATCCCGCTCGGTGGAGTTGGAGAGATCGGAAAAGCAATGTACGTTGTCGAAATCGACGAAGAAATATTTGTAGTAGACAGTGGACTAATGTTCCCTGAAGATGAAATGCTTGGAATTGATATTGTTATTCCAGACGTTACATACCTAGAAGAAAACAAAGACCGTATTAAAGGGATTTTCTTGACGCATGGTCATGAAGATGCAATTGGCTCGATTTCTTATTTATTAAATAAAGTTCAAGCACCTATATATGGGTCACGCTTAACCATTGCTTTAGCAAAGGAACATTTAAAAGAAATGCCAGCACCGCACCCAGTGAAGTTTTTTGAAGTAACAAATCGTAGTCGAATGAACTTTAAATCCACATATGTAACGTTTTTCCATACAACACATAGCATTCCTGATTCTTTAGGAATCGCATTCCACACATCTGAAGGAGCAATCGTTCATACTGGAGAATTTAAATTCGACCAATCCGCGCAAGGAAGCTATCGACCGGATATTGCTAAAATGGCTGGTTTGGGTGAAGAAGGCGTATTCATTTTAATGTCTGATTCAACTGAAGCTGAAAGACCTGGATATACAACGTCTGAATCTGTCGTTGAAGGACATCTATCTGAAGCATTCTACGGAGCAAAAGGAAGAATATTAGTTTCTTTATATTCTTCAAACTTTATCAGAATGCAACAAGTCTTTAATAAATCGTTAGAAGTGAAACGAAGAGTAGCTGTAGTAGGGAAAACGTTAGAAAACGTATTCGAGGTTGGTTTGAAACTTGGCTACCTAACAGTTGACGAAGATACACTTATTTCAATTAAAGATATCGATAAGTATGCAGACGACGAAGTGATCATTATCGTTTCTGGTACACAAGGTGAACCACTTGAAGCACTTGAAAAAATGGTTCGTAAACATCACAAAGATGTGAAAATCAAAGATACTGATACCGTATTAATTACCTTTACACCATCTCCAGGAATGGAAGTGGCCATGTATAAAACGATGAATCATTTAGCTAAAGCAGGTGCGAAAGTTTTAACTGCTGATAAAAAAGTTCACGTTTCTGGTCACGGTAGTCAAGAAGATTTGAAAATGATGTTAAACTTGATGAAGCCTCAATACTTTATTCCGATTCAAGGGGAATACCGTATGTTAATGGCTCATTCCAAGTTAGCTCAATCAACTGGTTTAACGAAAGCTCAAATTTTCATTGCTGATAAAGGCGATATTGTCGAATACAAGAGCGGCAAGATGAGAATGAGTGGACGAGTTCAAGCAGGAAACGTCTTAATCGATGGGATTGGTGTAGGTGATGTTGGCAATATCGTCCTAAGAGATCGTAAACTTCTTTCTCAAGATGGTATTTTCATTGTTGTCGTAACATTAAACCGAGCTCAAAAGAAAATCGCATCAGGTCCTGAGATTTTATCACGAGGATTTGTATATGTTCGTGAATCAGAAAAACTGATGGACGAGTCTACAGAGCTAGTTAAAAAAATAGTTGAAAAATATGTGAATAAAGAGACCTTTGAATGGACAAATATTAAACAAGAAATCCGCGACACGTTAAACTCATATTTATTCCAACAAACAAAACGACGCCCAATGATTATCCCAATTATTATGGAATATTAATGTGTCAATAAGCGAAAGGATTTCCTAGCCATATGTATCGGCGGGGAATCCTTTTTGTTTGATAATGAAAGAAGGTGAAAATAATGACGAGAAAAAAGAAAAAACCAATTAATAAGAAAAAGCCGGAGCCTATGCATCCGTTAATGTACGAGATTATTGGACTCCTACTAATCGGTTTAGGAATTATAACTTTTTTTGAATATGGATTCATCGGTTTTACGTTATCGTCCATTGCACGATTCCTCTTTGGAAATTGGCATGTGGCAGTTTCATTATTTTTAATAGTGATTGCTTTAATGGTCATGATTCAACGATCATTTCCAAAATTTAATAATCGCATTGTATTAGGGTTTGGAAGTGTGTTAGCCAGTTTAACTATTTTTAGTCATCTTGTATTATTTGAAAATCTCTTTCAAGGTGGCGCTTTACTTAGTGACTCCGTCATTAGGGAAACATGGCGTGTATTAATCGATAGCGGAGGCATTACGGAAAGAAATCATTCCCTTGGTGGAGGGATGATTGGTGCTATTATTTTTGCTACGTTCCATGTGCTATTTGATTCGAGTGGCGCGACAATAGCTGCTTGGTTATTGCTATTGATTGGTTTTGTTTTATTGTCAGGAAAAGCGTTAGTTCCGATTATTGCGAGTGAAATTCCGGAGTGGAAGAAGAAGTGGGGAGCTTACCGTAAAAACAAAAAAGCAAATGCAAAACCAAAACCAGTTGTTTCAAGAAGAAAAGAGAAAAGATTACAGTCAGAAGCTCAAGTTCAAATTGAACAGCGTCCAGAAGCCGCAACTGTTGTAGAAATTGAAGAACCACATGTATCCCCAATTATTTCAGCATTTACGGAAAGAGCTGAAAAACGAGTTGAAGTTGAACCTGAACCTGTTGAAGTTGATGGTGAAACGGAGAAGGTTTTCGAAACTGTTTCTGAACCAGTTCAAGAAAATGAAGACTATACTTTGCCACCCATATCTCTATTAAATGCACCTCCACATAGTGATCAAAGTGGAGAATATTCATTGATTCAAGCAAATGCGAAAAAGTTAGAGCAGACCTTCCATAGCTTTGGGGTAAAAGCAAGAGTAACGCAAGTTCATCTTGGACCTGCTGTTACGAAATATGAAGTTTTACCAGACACTGGGGTGAAAGTTAGTAAAATCGTTAGTTTAAGTGACGATTTAGCATTAGCTCTTGCGGCTAGGGATATTCGTATTGAAGCACCGATTCCAGGAAAATCTGCTATTGGAATTGAAGTGCCTAACCAAGAGGTTGCGATTGTAAGTTTACGTGAAGTACTTGATGCAAAAGAAAATAGTAAACCAGACTCAAAATTATTAATCGGTTTGGGTCGAGATATTACTGGACAAGCCGTTCTTGCGGAATTAAATAAAATGCCCCATTTACTTGTAGCAGGTTCCACAGGAAGCGGGAAAAGTGTATGTATTAATGGCATTATCGTTAGTATTATCATGCGTGCTAAACCACATGAAGTGAAAATGATGATGATTGATCCGAAAATGGTTGAATTGAATGTGTACAATGGTATTCCACATTTACTTGCTCCTGTTGTAACAGATCCTAGAAAAGCTTCACAAGCATTGAAAAAAGTCGTTTCTGAAATGGAACGACGATATGATTTGTTTTCTCATACGGGAACTCGAAATATTGAGGGATACAATGATCATATTCGTAAATGGAATGAAGAGAATGATGAAAAACATCCAAAACTGCCTTACATTGTCGTCATTGTGGACGAGCTTGCCGATTTAATGATGGTTGCTTCTAATGATGTGGAAGATTCTATTACAAGATTGGCACAAATGGCGCGTGCCGCAGGAATTCATTTAATTATCGCGACACAACGACCAAGTGTTGATGTAATTACAGGTGTTATTAAAGCAAATATTCCTTCACGAATTGCTTTTGCCGTATCTTCGTCGATCGATTCAAGAACGATTTTAGATATGGGTGGTGCTGAAAAGTTACTAGGTCGTGGCGATATGCTCTTCTTAGCGGCAGGTGCTTCAAAGCCTGTTCGAGTTCAAGGGGCTTTCCTTTCTGATCAAGAAGTAGAGACAGTTGTCGATTCTGTTATAGCTCAGCAAAAAGCTCAGTATCAAGAAGAAATGATTCCGTCGGAGATAGAAGAAGTTGCGATTGAAGAACAAACGGACGATTTATATGACGAAGCTGTTCAACTAGTGACAGATATGCAAACTGCATCGGTGTCATTATTACAACGAAGATTCAGAGTAGGCTATTCTAGAGCAGCCCGTATCATCGACCAAATGGAACTACGTGGTGTTGTTGGTCCTTATGAAGGAAGTAAACCACGACAAGTTCTCGTATCGAAGCAAAATGATGACTATTGATATAGAAAAATATGTCATTCGTATTACAAATAAATCATTAATTTTACGGATCTTTTCATAATTCGCACATAAATCTATTTATTTACACAAATAAAAGTGGTATAGTATGTCTGATTAGTAGGAAAGTTTTACATCAGATGTCTGATCTCTACTGTTGGTGGTGGTTCATATGACAATTAAATCAGATAGTCGGCATTTGTATCTTCAAGTGATCGATCGTCTAAAAGACGATATTGCAAAAGGTGTGTTCGTAGAGAAGGAGAAATTACCTTCTGAATTCGAACTAGCCAAATCTCTTGGAGTCAGTCGTGCAACGCTTCGCGAAGCACTTAGACTGTTGGAAGAAGAAAACGTCATCGTAAGACGACATGGAGTAGGTACCTTTGTAAACCCACGCCCTGTTTTTACTTCAGGGATTGAGCAGTTAACAAGTGTCTCTTCTATGATTCGTAAAGCGGGAATGGAACCGGGAACTATCTATTTAAGTTCATCGGAAGCACTTCCGTCTGAAGAAGATGTAAAACGCTTTCATTGCGAAAACGATGAATCTGTCATTACTATTGAACGTGTAAGAACAGCTAACGGTGAACCGGTTGTTTACTGTGTGGACAAAGTGCCAACTAAATATTTGCCGAATGATTTTTTAAGTCGGCAAGAGGGATCTATATTTACAGCTATTGAGGAATCCGGACAAATTCGAATTTCACATGCCATTGCATTTATTGACCCGACTGGCTATCACGAGGAAGCTTCACCAATTTTGGAATGCGAACCTGAAACAGCGTTACTTGTTCTGAAACAATTACATTATGATGACAATGATCAAGTTGTGTTGTATTCAAAAAACTATTTTAGAGCTGATAAATTCAGTTTCCATGTAGTGCGTAAAAGGGTGTAAAACAACAAAATTCCTGCTAATAAGAAAACACATTTTGAGGGGGAACTCAAATTGACAAAACGTAAATTCGGTCTAGCTTTATCTATGGTTCTAGCTGCAAGTACAGTATTAGCTGCTTGTGGTAGCGATGATAAAGACGGCGCAACTGGTACAAATGGTGACGCAAAAGAAAACGATTTTTCTGTAGCAATGGTAACTGATGTAGGTGGAGTAGATGACAAATCTTTCAACCAATCAGCTTGGGAAGGTATTCAAAAGTTTGGTGAAGACAATGACCTGACTAAAGGTGATGGTGGGTTTGACTACCTTCAATCAGCTTCAGATGCAGACTATAACACTAACTTAAACAACTTAGTTCGTCGTGACTTCGACTTAGTTTTCGGTATTGGTTTCTTAATGGAAGCTGCTGTAAACGAAATCGCTGAACAACAACCTGACTCACAATTAGCTATTATTGATGCAGTAGTAGATCAACCAAACGTTGCTTCTGTTCTATTTAAAGAGCAAGAAGGTTCATACCTTGCTGGTGTTGCTGCAGCATTAATGACAAAATCGAAAAAAATCGGTTTTGTTGGTGGTATGGAAATCCCAGTTATCGAGCGTTTTGAAGCTGGATTCTTAGAAGGCGTTAAAGCTGTAGATCCTGCAATCGAAGTTGACGTTCAATACACAGGTGCTTTTGATAAAGCTGAACTTGGTAAAACAACTGCTAACCGTATGTATTCATCTGGCGTAGATATTATTTTCCACGCTGCTGGTGGTACTGGTAACGGTGTATTCGCTGAAGCAAAAGAATTAAAAACAAAAGATCCTAACGCATATGTTTGGGTTATCGGTGTTGACTCTGATCAATACGAAGAAGGTGCTGTTGGCGAAGATAACGTAACTTTAACTTCAATGTTAAAACGTGTTGACGTAGCAGTACAAAACCTTTCTAAATTAGCTATGGACGGAGAATTCCCAGGTGGGGAAACAACTGTTTATGGTCTTGCTGAAGAAGGCGTTGGTCTTGCTGATTCTCGTGGAGCAATCCCAGAAGACGTAATGACTCAAATTGACGAGTATGCTAAAAAAATCGCTGATGGCGAAGTTACAGTTCCTGAAACTGTAGAGTAATACTTGAAATGTATGTACATAATAAAGACCGGTATACCGGTCTTTATTATGTTTTACTTCTTTTTCTAAATTAATAGATGAAAGGTTTTAAGTTTTAAAGCCTTTCCTGTATTAATTTATTTTTAATTTAACAGCGTTTAAGGGAGTGAAGACATTGGAATATGTAATTGAAATGCTTAACATCCGTAAAGAATTCGGAACTTTCGTGGCTAATGACAACATTACCCTTCAACTACAGAAAGGTGAAATTCATGCATTGCTTGGCGAAAATGGTGCAGGAAAATCTACCTTGATGAATGTCCTTTTTGGTCTTTATCAACCAGAAGGCGGAGAAATCCGTGTAAATGGTGAAGCAGTAAAAATAACTGATCCTAAAGTTGCGAACAAATATGGAATTGGTATGGTTCATCAGCATTTTATGTTAGTTAAAGATTTCACAGTAACAGAAAATATAATACTTGGCAGTGAACCTACATCTGCAGGAATGATTAGCACGAAATCTGCAGCTAAAAAAGTGCAAGAATTATCAGAGCTATATGGATTAGATGTGGATCCTTATGCAAAGATAGAAGATATTTCTGTCGGTATGCAACAACGTGTTGAAATTTTGAAAACGCTTTATCGCGGAGCTGAAATTTTAATCTTTGATGAACCTACAGCCTCATTAACACCACAAGAAATTACCGAGCTTATTCAGATTATGAAACGCCTGATTAATGAAGGGAAATCTATCATCTTAATCACACATAAATTGAAAGAGATTATGGATGTTACTGACCGCGTAACGGTCATTCGAAAAGGAAAAGGGATTGGAACTGTTATTACCGCAGAAACCAATCCAAATGACCTTGCCTCTTTAATGGTGGGGCGTCAAGTTGAGTTCAAGACTGTAAAAGGAATTGCTCACCCGACGGACAATGTATTAGAAGTAAAAGATTTAGTCGTAACAGATTACCGTGGCATTGAAAAAGTAAAAGGTTTAAATTTAAATGTACGTAAAGGTGAGATTGTGGGGATTGCAGGAATCGATGGCAATGGACAATCAGAACTAATAGAAGCAATCACTGGTTTACGCAAAGTTAAAAGTGGCCATGTGTTCATGAATGGAAACGAAATTACTGGTAAGCGTACACGTAAAATAACTGAATCTGGTATTGGACATATTCCACAAGATCGTCATAAGCATGGATTGATTCTTGACTTCCCAATTGGTCACAATATTGCGTTGCAAACGTATTATTCAGCACCGATTTCAAAAAATGGCATTATGAATTACACTACGATTTCTAAAAAAGCCAATGAAATCATTCAAAAATTCGATGTACGTACACAAGGTGATCATGAACCTGCTCGTGCATTATCTGGTGGTAATCAGCAAAAGGCTATTATCGGTCGAGAAATTGATCGTAACCCTGATTTACTAATCGCTGCATTACCAACAAGGGGATTAGATGTAGGGGCTATCGAATTTATTCACCAACAATTAATAGAACAACGTGATAAAGGAAAAGCTGTTCTATTAATTTCATTTGAGCTAGATGAGGTAATGAACGTATCAGATCGAATTGCTGTTATTTATGATGGACAAATAGTTGATACACTGGATCCTCAACAAACGAACGAACAAGAACTTGGTTTATTAATGGCGGGTCAAACAAAGACCAAAGCTAATGGAAATCAAGTGAAAGAGGAGGACAGTAAGCATGTCTAAGCGCTTAGTAAATATACTTGTCCCTTTAATTTCCGTTATTTTAGGTTTGATTGTTGGGGCATTGGTAATGATTTTTAGTGGTTATGATCCAGTTGCTGGTTATACGGCACTTTGGAATGGAATATTTGGAGACATGTATACAATCGGTGAAACGATTCGACAAATTACACCGTATATTTTAGCAGGTTTGGCTGTTGCTTTTGCATTTCGTACCGGCCTATTCAATATTGGTGTTGAAGGACAGCTAATCGTAGGTTGGTTTGCAGCTGCTTATGTGGGGATTGCATTTGAAGGAGCTTCTAAATTCGTCCATTTACCTTTAGCATTAATCGCTGCAGCTTTAGCGGGTGCTCTATGGGGCTTTATTCCAGGACTATTAAAAGCGAAATTCAAGGTACACGAAGTAATTGTAACGATCATGATGAACTATATTGCATTACATACAACGAATGCATTAGTTAAAACAGTTTCTGATGGTGGAGACAATACGGGGAAAATTTTCCCTTCTGCATCTCTTCGTTCGGAATTCCTTGAAAACATGACTGATTTTTCACGTTTGCATTTAGGGATTTTCATTGCTCTCGCAATGGTAGCTGTCATGTGGTTCATTCTTGAAAAAACAACTCGTGGGTTTGAGTTAAAAGCGGTTGGATTAAATCATCACGCTTCTGACTATGCGGGGATGAATGTAGATAAAAATATCATTCTTGCAATGGTCATTTCGGGTGCATTTGCCGGACTAGGTGGCGCTATGGAAGCTTTAGGAACATTTGAATATGCATCTGTAAAAGGTGGATTTACAGGTATTGGGTTTGACGGTATTGCCGTTGCCTTACTTGGCGCAAATACACCACTTGGTGTCATTTTCGGAGCAACATTATTTGGTTCATTAAAATATGGGGCATTGAATATGCCTAATGAAGCTGGGATTCCAGTAGAAATTGTTTCGATTGTAATTGCGATTATCATTTTCTTTGTTGCATCTGGTTATGTAATTCGCTTATTTATCGAACGTCTCAGCAAGAATAAGGAGGCGAAGTAATATGAGTTTCTTAGATGTATTATATTTCATCGTTCCTGTTGCGATCGCCTATGCTGCACCTCTAATTTTAACTGCTATTGGTGGTGTATTTTCAGAACGTTCGGGTGTAGTTAATATTGGTTTAGAAGGTTTAATGGTAGTTGGAGCATTTATCGGAGTTATTTTCAATCTATCATTTGTTCATATATTTGGTAATGCAACACCATGGATGGCTTTATTAGCCGCTATGGTTGTCGCTTCATTATTCTCTATACTACACGCGGTCGCATCTGTATCATTCAGAGCAGACCAAGTAGTTTCGGGTGTTGCGATTAATTTACTTGCCGTCGCATTGTGTTTATTCTTAGTGAAAAAGATTTACGGCAAAGGTCAAACAGACTTTGTTCAAGAACGTTTTTTACGTGATGATATTTGGTTACTTGAAAAAATTCCTTTCCTTGGGCCAATGTTTTTCCAAAATGTATACTGGACATCGGTATTAGCAATTTCCGTTGCGATTATCGCATGGGTTATTTTATACTTTACACCATTCGGTCTTCGTCTTCGTTCTGTTGGTGAACATCCAATGGCAGCTGATACAATGGGAATCAATGTAAGTCGTATGCGTTATATTGCGGTCATGATTTCTGGTGGATTAGCAGGGATTGGTGGAGCGATTTATTCGCAATCAATTTCTCAAGACTTTGGTCATTCTACAATCAATGGACAAGGGTTCATGGCTTTGGCCGCAATGATCTTTGGTAAATGGCATCCACTTGGTGCAATGGGAGCAGCTGTATTCTTTGGGTTTGCTCAAGCATTAAGTATTGTCGGTGGATCAATTCCGATTATTAAAGAAGTACCAAGTGTCTTCTTGTTAATCTTGCCATACGTGTTGACGATATTCGCTTTAGCTGGATTTATCGGTAAAGCTAACGCTCCACGTGCTTTAGGAACTCCATATATTAAAGGGAAACGATAATACATTTAAGAACTAGGCGATTTGCCTAGTTCTTTTTTTGTCGACAAAACCGTTTACTGAAAGCGAAAAAAATAGCCGACCACTTTCTTTTTCACTCCAATAAAAAATATCAAATTTTTATTTAGTTTTAACACTCAATCCCCATTATGTACATGGAGTTCATTTGAATGTGTGGATAAATATCACTCTATTTGCAATCATTTAACAGCTACATGTATAGTGAATGTATTGGTTTGGCATATTAAATAGATAGGGGGGGATTTCGATGTTTCAATCCATCGAGTTAAAACAAGGAATTCATTTACATATTCGAAAAACGGATCAATTTAAAACGGTCAATTTTTCATTGAAATTCAAACAAATCTTGAGTGAAAAGTCTGCTGCACAAAGGTCAGTATTAGCGAA
This sequence comes from Paenisporosarcina sp., assembly GCF_057785155.1. NCBI lineage: Bacteria > Bacillati > Bacillota > Bacilli > Caryophanales > Caryophanaceae > Paenisporosarcina > Paenisporosarcina sp. The sequence continues at coordinate 37,478 of NZ_JBYNRN010000011.1, read as the reverse complement.
TGTATTGCTTCATAGCAATAAACAGTATCCGTCCAATCCTGCTTTCCGTAGTGCATTAGATGAATTATACGGTACGTCAATGTATATGGATTCTTCTAAAAAAGGTAACGAACACATCCTTACATTTATGGCTGAATCGGTAAATGATCAGTATTTGTCATCAAATGGTGTGTTAAATCAAGTGATTGATTTATTTAAAACCGTCTTATTTAATCCGAATGCTGATCATCATGAATTTAAAGACAATATTGTGAAACGAGAAAAAGATTCAGTTATTCAGCGAATTGAATCGTTATATGATGATAAAACAAGATACGCACAGCATCGACTCATTGAATTACTTCGACCTAATCATCCTGCATCTATCGGCGCTAATGGAACAATTGAGGAAGTGGAATCCGTTACCCCTAAATCAATTTGGGAAGCATACCAACAGATGCTACATGAAGATGAATTAGACATCTATATTGTTGGTGATGTCGATATGGACGAAATGACTGAAAAAATGAAGACTTTATTCCCATTAGAAGGCCGAACGTTGGCTAATAAACAAAAAATGGAATTTAATGATGAACTTGATTCTAATTCATCACACGTAAAAGAAGTTCAAAATATGAAACAAGGTAAACTTCATATTGGGTTTGAGACACCAATAACATTTACGCATCCTAAATTTCCGATTATGCAAATTACGAATGGCATATTTGGTGGGTATCCACATGCGAAATTATTTATGAATGTTCGTGAAAAAGAAAGCTTGGCTTATTATGTTTCAAGTTCGTTCTCGTCATCCTATGGTTTAGTGTTTGTCATGGCCGGTATCGATGCGAGCAATGAAGAAAAAGCAATTAAATTAATTGATGACCAACTAGAAGCAATGAAAAATGGTGAAATTACACAAATGGAAATAGATCAGACGATTGCTATGCTTAAAAACCAATTAAAAGAAGCCTTAGATTCTGCAAGAGGTCAAATTGAAATATTTGATCAATACAAAGATTTGGGCGAAGCTTTTACCGTTGAAAATTGGTTCTCAAAATGGGAATCTGTTGGGAAAGAAGATATTCAAGAAATGGCTAAGACCATTGATAAAAAAATGGTTTACTTCCTATCTGGAAAGGAGGAACTAGCGCATGAAGGAACTTCACTTTAAACAAATAGACGAAAAAATGTACCATGAACAAATGGATAATGGGTTAGATGTATATATCTTACCGAAAAAAGGATTTTCTAAAACTTTTGTGACCTTTACTACAAAATATGGCTCGATTGATAATACATTTACACCGATGGGCCAAAATGACGTTGTAAATGTTCCTGATGGAATTGCTCATTTTCTAGAGCACAAGATGTTTGAAAAAGAAGATGGAGACGTTTTCCAAAAGTTTAGTGGATTTGGAGCTTCTGCAAATGCTTTTACTTCCTTTACGCGGACCGCTTATTTATTTTCTTCAACAAATCATCTTTATGAAAATACAGAAACATTATTAAATTTTGTTCAAGAGCCTTATTTCACAGCTTCAACAGTTGAAAAAGAAAAAGGAATTATCGGACAAGAAATAACGATGTACGATGACCTTCCAGATTGGCGTTTATATTTTGGAACAATTGATAACATGTATCATAATCACCCAGTGAAAATCGATATTGCTGGAACAATCGAGTCCATCGATAAAATTACAGCGGAGCATTTATATACATGTTATGAAACCTTTTACCATCCATCTAATATGTTGATGTTTGTGGTTGGGGCTGTGAATCCTGAGGAAATGATGGCCTATATTAAAGAGAACCAAAGTAAGAAAGAATTTGTTGAACCTACTACAATTAATCGTGTTTTTGAAGATGAACCAAGTGATGTAGCGGTGAAAGAAAATACATTAAAGATGGATGTTCAAAAACCAAAAGTATATGTTGGCCTTAAAGCGAAAGAAACAACTCTTCAAGGTGAAGAAATGTTGAAACACGAATTAGCTGTCCAACTATCATTAGAATTAGCATTTGGTCGTGCATCTGATTTCTATCATGAAGCTTATGAACAAGGCTGGATTGACGAGTCCTATTCCTTTGACTTTACATTAGAAAAAGGATTTGGTTTTGCCATTATTGGATCTGATACATCTACTCCAGAAGCGTTAGTAACAGCTATAAAAAAACAATTAACCAAAATGGAAGAGAAATGGCCATTCGGTTTATCAGATTTGGATCGAGTACGCAAAAAGAAAATTGGCTTCTTCCTTAGAGCTTTAAATTCAGTTGAGTATATTGCGAATCAATTCACAAGATATGCGTTTAATGATATGAACTTGTTCGATGCTGTTCCGGTATTAGAGAAAATGACAGTTAGTGATCTTCAAAATGCATTTGCCTCAATTCAAGGTGAAAGTCAACAAACAGTCTTTACAATTCAACCTAAAAAAGACCAGGCGAAAAAATGAAAAAATTCGCTTGTGTCTTTGGGGCATCGGGAGAAATCGGACAGGCAATATGCATAGAGATGGCGAAGTCTGGATGGAGTTTATATTTGCATTTCCATCAAAATATGGAGGCTGTCCTACATTTGCAAGAAAAACTCTCATCAACCTACGAAGACCAAGATTTTTTATTCATTCATGCTGATTTGTCTTCTACACAGGGTGCTCAAAATGCAATTGAATCTATTTTTGATGTAGAGGCGATCATTTTTGCAAATGGGCAATCCCTATATAAATTATTAGAAGATACTTCTCCAACAGAAATGGACAATTTGTGGAAAACACATGTACAAAATCCCATGCACATTATCGGTAACTTAGCATCCAAGTTGAGAAATCATCAAGTATCTTATGTCGTGCTCATTGGCTCGATATGGGGACAAACTGGTGCATCTGGTGAAGTGGTTTATTCAGCCGTTAAAGGTGCACAACATGCTTTTGTGAAAGCATATGCTAAAGAAGCGGGATCATCTGGTGTGCGAGCGAATATTATTGCACCTGGTATCATCGACACACAGATGAATGCCGGCTTAGATGCAGAGGAACGGTCACAAATTCTGGATGAGATTCCTTTGCAAAGATTAGGTAAAGCTAAGGAAGTAGCCAATATAGTCGCATTTTTAACAAGCGGAAAAGCTGATTACGTGACTGGACAAGTGATTGGCATCAATGGTGGATGGTACATATAATTGATTCCTTTACACATACTACTTGTGAAAAGGAGGGATTATCATGGCACTGTTAGAAAATTGGCAAAAGTGGACGAATTTCTTAGGCGCGAATGTCGAAACTGCAGAATCGACAGGTATGTCTAAAAAAGCAATTCAAACAACTGCTTTTCAAATTGGCGATTACTTAGCTAAAAATGTTGATCCTAAGAATGAACAAGAGCGAGTTTTATCAGATTTATGGTCTGTTGCAAATGAAGATGAACAACATGCATTAGCCAATATCGTGGTAAAACTTGTAAAACAAAAAAATGTTCATTAAATCAAAAGAAGGACATTGCTCCTTCTTTTCTTTTTTCCTTTTCTTACGTTACAAAATCAGATATGATAGAACTTATAAAGCTTTTAAAGGTCTTTGTTACATAATTCAAAAATGGTCACTTGTACTTATGATTTTCATGAATTTGTAAGCTGCTTATAAAATGTTCTTTTTTCACACTATGGAAACGTTCACATTAGAAAGGTCGTAAAATGATGCGCGAATGGTATTTCGAATATGAGATTCAAATAAATCGTCCTGGATTACTTGGAGATATTGCATCCTTACTTGGTATGCTCAGAGTAAATATTGTAACGATTAATGGTGTAGACCAAGGAAGACGTGGGATGTTGCTTCGTGCTGAAAATGACGAACAATTAGAACGCTTTGAAGCCATTGTTTCGACAATGGAGACCATTCAAGTGACAAAGTTCAGAGAACCTAAGTTAAGAGACATTTTAGCTGTTAGACATGGTCGATATATCCAACGTGATGCTGATGACCGTAAAACTTTTCACTTTGTTCGTGATGAGTTGGGATTACTTGTTGACTTTATGGCTGAACTCTTTAAACAAGAGGGGCATAAATTGATTGGAATCAGAGGAATGCCACGTGTTGGAAAAACTGAATCTGTCGTTGCAGCAAGTGTTTGTGCAAATAAAAAATGGGTTTTCCTTTCATCTACAATGATCAAACAAACGGTTCGAAACCAGTTAGCTGGAGATGAATTCAGTGATAATAATATTTTCATTTTAGATGGCATTGTGACAAGACAATCTTCAGATGAAAGACATTTGCAGTTAGTGAGAGAAATGATGCGTTTGCCATCAATAAAAGTTGTCGAGCATCCTGATATGTTTGTACAACAATCAGATTTTTCTATTGAAGATTTTGATTACATAATTGAGTTACGGACAGATCCAGAAGAAGAAATAACATACGAAATGATGGAAAAAAATCACATGATGTCGCAGAATGGTGACTTTGGTGGTTTTAACTTTTAACAGGTAGGTGTTTTAATTGAGTGAACTTGGAACTCGTCTTAAAGAGGCGAGAACGGCAAAAGGTTATAGTTTAGAAGACTTACAAGAAATGACGAAAATTCAAAAACGTTATTTGGCCGGTATAGAAGAGGGTAATTATAGTATGATGCCCGGTCCATTTTATGTTCGTGCATTCATCAAACAATATGCAGATGCTGTTGGTTTGAATTCTGATGAATTGCTAGAATCATATAAACAGGAAGTACCGACCTCCTCTAAGGAAGAGGTATACCAAACAATGAACACAGTTCCTTCTAGAAGAAGACCAATTTCTCGATCATCGAGTCGAGTTTCAGAAGTCTTCCCAATGATTTTAGTTGCATTGTTTATCATAGGTGCACTGGTTATATTCTGGTTCTTATATCAAAACATGGCGCAAAAAGATGAGCCTACTGAAGAAGAAGTAGGAGAAAATACGGTCATAATTGATAAGAAGGAAGAGCCAGAAACTCCTGTTGAAGAAGAGCCAGAAGAAGAGGAACCGGTTGAAGAAGAACCAGTTGAAGAACCTGAACCGACTCAAACCATTGAGGTTGGAGCTGTAGAAGGAGAAACAACAAATTATACACTATCGGGAACAGAAACGTTTGCTGTGAAAATTGTGGCACGTGGCCGAGCATGGGTTGGTATTAAAAATCAATCAGGTGCAGTTTTGCTCGATGATGAATTGGCAGCGGGTGAAACGGTTAACCTAGACTTAAGTGATGTACAATCAGCGCGTATTCGAGTTGGTTCAGCACCGCAAATAGATGTGTTCGTCAATGATGAAAAAGTGGAGTATGGAATTCCACCAGAAGATAAAGTATTACAAAATATGATGATTCAATTTTCTAAACAGTAATAAACCGTAATAGTCATCTCTTACAAGATGGCTATTTTCTTTGAAACGAAAGGAGAAAGTATATGAACATTCCAAATCAAATCACTGTATCCAGAATTTTTATGATTCCATTGTTTGTTGTATTTATGTTAGTAGATTTTGGTTGGGGTACGCTTGAATTATTAGGAACCTCTTTGCCAGTAGAGCATTTAATTGGAGCTATTATATTTATTTTTGCTTCAATTACTGATTTCATCGATGGGTATTACGCACGTAAACATAATCTTGTAACGAATATGGGGAAATTTTTAGACCCGCTAGCTGATAAACTTCTTGTTTCCGCAGCTTTAATCATATTAGTGGAACTTGGTTTTGCAGCAGCGTGGATTGTTATTCTGATTATTAGCCGCGAGTTTGCAGTTACAGGATTACGCTTAATATTAGCTGATGAAGGTGAAGTTGTGGCAGCGAAACAATTAGGCAAAATTAAAATGTGGACTCAAATCGTCGCAATTTCAGCTTTACTATTACACAACATCATTTTTGAAATGTTCAATATTCCGTTTGGTACAATCATGCTTTATGTGTCATTGTTCTTTACAATTTGGTCAGGTTGGGATTATTTCTACGCAAACCGCCGTGTTTTACTTGACTCAAAATAGAGGAGATTCCAATTATGAACGCAGAGATTATTGCCGTAGGTTCAGAATTATTACTTGGACAGATTACCAATACAAATGCCCGATACATCTCTAGTCAATTAGCCGAGTTAGGGATAAATGTTTACTATCATACTGTAGTTGGCGATAATGCGGATCGATTAAAGGATGCAATTCAACTTGCAGAATCGAGAGCGGATTTAATTATTTTCTCAGGTGGGTTAGGACCAACAAAAGATGATTTAACAAAAGAGACGATTGCTCTTCATCTTCAAACGCAATTAGTGATGGATGATGAAGCCATGATTTCTATAGAAGCCTTTTTCAAACGCATTAATAGACCAATGACAGACAATAACAAAAAGCAAGCTCTTGTATTGGAGAACTGCCAAGTTTTAGCCAACCATAACGGTATGGCACCTGGCATGTTTTATTCCAAACAAGAAAAAATTTATATTCTTTTACCCGGTCCACCAAAAGAAATGGAACCGATGTTTCAACTTGAGGCGAAACCGCTCTTAGCAAAATGGTTAAACCAAGGAGAAGTGATTGTTTCTCATGTATTACGATTTTATGGTATCGGAGAAGCAGAGCTCGAAACGAAGATTCACGATTTATTAGATGTACAATCGAACCCAACGATTGCTCCTTTAGCTTCGGATGGAGAAGTGATGTTGCGTATAACGGCAAAGGCTTCTACCGATCAAGAAGCTAAGGCGTTAATTTCTCAAACTGAGCAATTGTTAATGGACCGTGTTGGCACTTATTTATATGGATACAATGACGATTCGTTAGCTTCAAGAACAGTAGAGGTCTTACAGGAAAAAAACTGGACGATTTCTGCTGCTGAAAGTTTGACTGCCGGATTGTTCCAATCAGAACTAGCAGCAATTCCAGGTGCAAGTGCCGTCTTAATAGGTGGTATGGTAACTTATTCAACTGAGTCTAAAATCACGCAGTTAGGGATCCCCCAAGAGATCATTGAAAAACATGGTGTTGTGAGCGAAGAGTGTGCTGTCGCTATGGCTATGCGGATTAAAGAAGCTTTTAACACCGATATTGGTGTGGGACTTACTGGAGCAGCAGGACCGAGTTCACTTGAAGGGAAACCTGCAGGAACGGTTTGGATTGCGATTGCATTTCCAAATGGTATCGTTAAAAGCCATGAACTACATCTATCGGATATGAGAAATACGAATAGATTACGAGTTGTAAAGCGAACATGTTATGAAATTATCCATCAATTAACGAATCGAAATGAGTCATAATTTAAATATGAAACCTTAAAACGCCTGAAAATAAAGATTTGAGCAGTTTTTCGTGCTCAAATTTTTATTTTGCTTAAAAATAAAGCGAATAAACGTTCGCTTTTTTCTTGTGTATTTCTCATAAACCAAGTATAGTAGAGACAGAAGTTAATTTTGTGTTTGAAACATAAGGAGGAACCATAAATGAGCGATCGTAAAGCAGCATTAGACATGGCGTTAAAACAAATTGAGAAACAATTCGGTAAAGGTTCAATAATGAAACTTGGCGAAAAAACGGATCGAGAAGTCTTGACGACTTCTAGTGGATCACTTGCACTTGATGTAGCACTTGGTGTTGGTGGGTATCCACGAGGACGAATCATTGAAATATATGGACCAGAGAGTTCAGGTAAAACAACAGTAGCACTTCATGCTATCGCTGAAGCGCAAGCAGCAGGTGGGCAAGCAGCATTTATTGACGCTGAGCATGCACTGGATCCTGTTTATGCACAAAACTTAGGTGTTAATATTGATGAGCTTTTATTATCTCAACCAGATACGGGTGAACAAGCATTAGAAATTTGTGAAGCATTAGTACGTAGTGGAGCAGTTGATATCGTGGTTATTGACTCAGTAGCTGCCTTAGTTCCAAAAGCGGAAATTGAAGGGGAAATGGGTGACTCACACGTTGGATTACAAGCTCGTTTGATGTCTCAAGCCCTACGTAAACTTTCTGGCGCAATTAGTAAATCAAAAACAACAGCTATTTTCATTAACCAAATTCGTGAAAAAGTTGGCGTTATGTTTGGTAACCCTGAAGTAACACCTGGTGGTCGTGCACTTAAATTCTATAGTTCTGTTCGCTTAGAAGTACGTCGTGCAGAAGCTATTAAATCAGGTAATGATTTCATGGGGAATAAAACGAAAATTAAAGTTGTTAAAAATAAAGTAGCACCACCTTTCCGTACGGCTGAAGTCGATATCATGTATGGTGAAGGTATTTCACGTGAAGGTGAAATCGTAGATTTAGGCGTAGAAATGGATATCGTTAACAAGAGTGGTTCTTGGTATGCTTATAATGATGATCGACTTGGACAAGGTAGAGAAAATGCGAAACAATTCCTTAAAGATAACCAAACAACGCGTAATGAGATTGCTCAAAAAATTCGAGCGGCTTACGGTATGATGGCAACAGCTTATACAATTGCTGCCCATGACGATGAAGAAGAAGAATTTGAATTACTAATTGATGAAAAATAAGATTCAATTGATAACCTACCAATTAATTTGGTAGGTTGTTTTCATCTTACGAGACTCGCGAATCCTTGACAGAGTATTTCTACATCTATACAATTAAAATTGTATAATTTCCAAATGAAATCAATAGGGCTACGTAGTTTAGAGCTATGTATACAAGCCTACTGAACATGAAAATGAAATAGCAAGAGGAGGTGTTCGAATGATTGAAATACTCATCTCCGCTTTGATTGGTCTTATCGTCGGTGCCGCTGTAAGTTATTTTCTTGTAAAAAATGTGAATGATTCTAAAGTGACTGGTGCGAAGCAGTCAGCTGTTCTCATCGTCGATGAGGCGAAGAGAGAAGCGGAAGCTTTGAAAAAAGAAGCACTATTAGAAGCAAAAGATGAATCTCATAAATTGAGATCTGAAGCAGAATCTGACATTCGTGAACGCCGAGCTGAACTGCAAAAACAGGAAAATCGGTATTTACAAAGAGAAGAAAACCTTGATCGTAAGGATGATGCTCTTAACAAAAGAGAAGCGGGTCTAGAGCGTAAAGATGACGCTCTGACTGAAAGACAACAGCATATCGAGCAGATGGAAAGCAAAGTGGCTGAGTTAGTTGCAAAAGCACAAACCGAACTAGAACGCATATCTGCGTTAACTCGTGAAGAAGCTAAAGGCATTATTCTTCAACAAGTAGAAAATGAGTTATCTACTGATATTGCAGTGATGACGAAAGAATCTGAAACACGTGCAAAAGAAGATTCAGACAAAAAAGCACGAGAAATTCTTTCCCTAGCTATTCAGCGTTTTGCAGCAGATCATGTGGCAGAGACAACAGTTTCTGTTGTTACCTTGCCAAATGATGAAATGAAGGGTCGTATTATTGGTCGTGAAGGCCGAAATATACGCACACTTGAGACACTGACTGGTATTGATTTGATTATCGATGATACACCAGAAGCAGTAATCTTATCTGGTTTCGATCCAATTCGTCGTGAAACAGCTCGTCTTGCACTTGAAAAATTAGTTCAAGATGGTCGAATTCATCCTGCACGAATTGAAGAAATGGTTGAGAAGTCAAGAAGAGAAGTAGATGAGCAAATCCGAGAAATTGGTGAGCAAACTACCTTTGATGTTGGCATTCATAATTTACATCCTGATTTAATTAAGATCATGGGTCGTATGCGTTACCGTACAAGTTATGGACAAAACGTTTTGAAACATTCAAAAGAAGTTGCCTTCTTAGCAGGATTGTTAGCTGCTGAACTTGGCGAAGATGTAACATTAGCAAGACGTGCTGGCTTACTACATGATATTGGTAAAGCAATTGATCATGAAGTGGAAGGTAGCCACGTTGAGATTGGTGTTGAACTTGCTACGAAGTACAAAGAGCATCCAGTCGTTATTAATAGTATCGCTTCCCATCATGGTGACACTGAAGCAACGTCTGTCATCGCAGTACTAGTTGCTGCTGCAGATGCATTATCAGCTGCTCGTCCCGGTGCTAGAAGTGAAACGCTAGAAAACTATATTCGCCGTTTAGAGAAACTAGAAGAAATTTCTGAGTCTTATGATGGTGTTGAGAAATCATTCGCTATTCAAGCAGGACGTGAAATTCGCATTATGGTTCGTCCAGAACAAATTGATGACATTACTGCTCATCGATTAGCTCGAGATATTCGTAAGCGAATTGAGGAAGAATTAGATTATCCAGGGCATATTAAAGTAACGGTTATTCGTGAAACACGCGCTGTAGAATATGCAAAATAATAGTAAGTAAAGGGGGGCTTCATAAAGAAGCCTTTTTTTATTGAAACAGAAAGAAGGAATTTGAATGAAAGTATTGTTTATTGGAGACATCGTCGGTTCAATTGGCCGAGATACATTAGAAGATTATTTACCTCGATTAAAAAGAAAATATCAACCTGACGTCGTCATAGCAAACGGTGAAAATGCTGCATCGGGTCGTGGGATTACAAAATCCATTTTTCAATCATTACTGCATATGGGTGTTGATGTAGTGACAATGGGGAATCACACGTGGGATCAAAAAGAAATATTCGATTTTATTGACGAGACAGATTATTTAATTAGACCAGCCAACTTTTCAGATGAAGCACCAGGAAAAGGGATGACGACAATTTCAAAAAACGGCCATACCTTATCTGTTATCAATCTCCATGGTCGTACATTCTTACCTCCGCATGATGACCCGTTTAAAAAAGCAACAGAGCTAGTGAAAGAAGCAAAAGAAATTTCACCATTAATTTTTGTGGATTTCCATGCAGAAGCAACGAGCGAAAAAATTGCACTAGGCTGGCATTTAGACGGAGAAGTTTCAGCTGTCGTTGGAACGCACACACATGTCCAAACAGCTGATGCAAGAATTTATCCGAATGGAACTGCTTATATAACAGATGTAGGCATGACAGGTCCATATGATGGCGTATTGGGTATGAAAAAAGAAGATGTCTTGTATCGATTCCAAACAAATATGCCGGCACGTTTTGAAGTGCCTAAAACAGGACGCTCCGTAATAAGTGGTGTCTTTATCGATATCGATAATCAATCAGGAAAAGCGATATCGATCGAACGAATTTATATTAACGAAGATTATCCGTTTCAATCTTAGGTTCTTCTTTTTTCCATCGACCTCGCATACAGTGAGTCAAGGACATTGACACTAAAGTCCAACTTACAGCAAGTATAAGGAGGAATAGAGATGGAATCATTAAAAGTATCTTCGAGATCAAATCCTAATTCAGTAGCTGGTGCATTGGTTGCTGTAATCCGAGACAAAGGGTATGCAGAAATGCAGGCAGTAGGCGCAGGAGCATTAAATCAAGCAGTGAAGGCGGTTGCTATAGCAAGAGGGTTTGTAGCACCTAGTGGAACCGATTTAATTTGTTCACCAGCTTTTACTGATATCATCATTGCTGGTGAAGATCGAACGGCTATTAAATTGTTGGTTGAAAAAAGAGTAAGATCATAACCGGTAAGGGATTATCTCAAAAGTCATTTAGTGACTGAGAGATAATCCCTTATTTTTGTGCATTGATAACACACTTTCATGCCTCTAGCGAAGCGATGCATAAACAGAAACGGAAACACCAACTTGGAGGACAGGCTCTTATCATAGATAAGTAAAAATCTTGTGGTATATCAAATGTAAAGACGAGGTGAGCAACTGAATCTCTTGGTGTCTTTATTTGTCGAAAACAAGACAATTCTAGTAATGACCTTGTAGGTTTGGTACTTCTTTCAGTATAATAAATGAATGTAGATTTAAACTGATGTGACTAGGCAAAGGAGTGTTCTCGTGAACGAAGAACAGCGATTAAATAGTTCTCAAGTGAAAGAAATAAATCCGCAAAACAAGGAAGGTAAAGACTATAGTCAATACTTTCAATCTGTTTATGTTCCTCCTAACTTAAAAGAAGCAAAAAAAAGAGGGAAAGAACAAGTAGAATACCAACATGATTTTGGCATTGAACCTGAGTTTGCAAACATGGGGATTGGTCGAAAGTTTTATATTCGGACTTATGGCTGTCAAATGAATGAGCACGATACTGAGGTTATGGCAGGAATATTTATGGGTCTTGGATACGAACCAACGAACACTGTTGAAGAGGCAAATGTGGTCTTATTAAATACTTGTGCCATTCGTGAAAATGCAGAAAACAAAGTGTTCGGAGAGTTGGGTCATTTAAAATTATTGAAACGAAATAATCCGGATGTGTTAATCGGTGTTTGTGGATGTATGTCTCAAGAAGAATCGGTGGTTAATAAAATTCTCAAGACATATGATCAAGTCGATATGATTTTTGGCACACATAATATTCATCGCTTACCTAATATTTTGCACGAAGCTTATTTATCAAAAGAAATGGTGATTGAGGTTTGGTCAAAAGAAGGCGATGTCATTGAAAACTTGCCTAAAGTGAGACGCGGAGAAATAAAAGCATGGGTGAACATTATGTATGGCTGTGATAAATTCTGTACATATTGTATCGTTCCTTATACTCGTGGGAAAGAACGAAGTCGACGTCCTCAAGATATTATTCAAGAAGTGAGACACCTTGCTGCACAAGGTTATAAGGAAATTACATTATTAGGTCAAAACGTAAATGCTTATGGGAAAGATTTAGATGACTCTTCGTATCGATTAGGCAATTTAATGGACGACTTACGTTTAATTGATATTGAAAGAATTCGATTTACAACGAGTCACCCTCGTGATTTTGATGATCACTTAATAAGTGTCTTGGCCAAACGTGGAAATCTTGTCGAGCATGTTCACTTACCAGTCCAATCTGGATCAACAAGTATGCTGAAATTAATGGCACGTAAGTATAGCCGAGAGCAATATTTGGAATTGGTACAAAAAATCAAGTATGCTATACCTAATGTGGCATTAACGACTGACATAATTGTTGGATTCCCAAATGAAACAGAAGAACAATTTGAAGAAACCATGTCTTTATATAGAGAAGTTGGATTCGAAATGGCATACACGTATATTTATTCCCCTCGTGACGGCACACCTGCTGCGAAGATGGAAGACAATGTGCCAATGGAAGTAAAAAAAGACCGTCTGCAACGTTTAAATAACTTGGTTAATCAATTCGCTCTAGAAGCGATGGAAAGATATAATGGTGAAGTTGTTGAAGTGTTGGTAGAAGGTGAAAGTAAGAAAAATCCCGATGTACTTGCCGGTTATACAAGAACGAGCAAATTGGTTAACTTTGTAGGACCAAAAGATATTATCGGAAAGCGCGTATTAATTAAAATTAATCAAACAAAAACATGGTCATTATATGGAGAACTTATTGAAGTCCTATCCGGCCAAGAAGTGGGTGTCTTATGACAACAGAATTTACAAAAGACGATATTATTGCGAAAGCAAAAGAAATTGCAGATATGATAGCACAAACAGAAGAAGTTGATTTCTTTAAACGAGCAGAAGCTCAAATTAATGAAAATCAAAAAATCCGTGAAAAGATTGCAAGCTTGAAAAGTTTACAAAAACAAGCTGTTAATTTCCAACATTACGGAAAAGAAAAAGCTTTGTCTTTAATCGAAGGGAAAATCGAGAAAATTGAAGAAGAAATTGATACGATTCCGATTGTTCAAGAGTTTAAGCAATCCCAAATGGATGTAAATGATTTGCTTCAACTTGTTTCGAATACAATTGCAAATCAAGTGACGAACCAAATCATCGAATCCACAGAAGGAGATATTCTTCGTGGTGAAACTGGATCACGCGTTCAAAACAGTAAACCTGGTTCTTGTGAATAATTTGACTCGGAAGCACAGCTATTCCCCTAAAAAGGAAATAGTTGTGCTTTTTCTTTTGACATCAATAAATATAAAATGCACAAAGTTACGACGAAGAAAAAACAATGTGCTTTCACCTAATGGGTAATCCGTGCATATGATGAATGGAATCGAACGGAGGAGGATGGGTTTGAAATATCTACGTCAAATTGTGACAAAAGCCGTCGTGGCCAAAGGGAAGAAAAAAGTCGAAGCTTGTGAAACGCTTCGTCCACCTAACAACCCTTCCAGCATTTTAGGGTGTTGGGTCATTAATCATACGCATTCAGCGAAGAAACACGGAAAATTTGTGGAAGTGACAGGGAAGTATGAAGTCAATGTTTGGTATGCGCATCACGACCATTCGAAAACATCCGTATTTTCTGAAACAGTTCCATACAGAGATCGTATAAAACTTCATTATCGAGATGGAGAATCACACGGATCTGAAGAAGTGCATGTACGAGTTTTACAACAACCAAATTGTACGGAAGCCATCATTACACCAGATGGCGAGCAGTTCAAAGTAACTGTGGAGCGGGAGTTGTTGGCTGAAGTTGTTGGTGAAACAACAGTTTGTATTTCAGTTCACCCTTCAGATTTTGAAGAGGAATGGGTATATCAAGATGAAAGTTCGTCATCTTCATCTACATCCTCATTTAACGAATCAAAAGAATCGTCTTCATTTTAATGAGCCGGAAAAAATCCGGCTCTTTTTTTCTTTTAAGGATATTGTGCATGTAGAAATTTCAACTTAATAGCAGGAATGTAGAATAGATTGCTTTCAAAAGTTCTAGTTAGTTGTATTAGTTAAATGAATTACCATCTAAAGTACAAAGATGTAGCAATTGTTGTTTTTCTCATCACGTGTTTTGTTATAATGAAGGAATAGCTTCAACAATTGAAAGAGGTATCAACATGACAACTTACACGCCAATGATTCAGCAATACCTAACAGTTAAATCTGAATACACCGATGCTTTTTTATTTTTTCGCTTAGGTGATTTTTATGAACTCTTTTTCGAGGATGCAGTAGAAGCATCTCAAATATTAGAAATAACATTGACCAGTAGAGATGGCGGATCGAAAGAACGTATCCCTATGTGTGGTGTTCCACATCATGCTGCTCAAAATTACATAGAAACATTGATTCAAAAAGGATATAAAGTAGCCATTTGTGAACAAGTTGAAGACCCTAAAGTTGCAAAAGGTGTCGTTAAGCGAGAAGTCGTTCGATTAATTACGCCTGGTACGATTATTGAAGGAAAGAATATGGATAGTAAATCGAATCATTTTATTGCTTCAGCAGAAGAAATAGATGAATCACGATATGCGTTCTGTTACTTAGACTTATCGACTGGCGAAGGGTCAAGCACTATACTGAATGGTGATGAAAAAAGCTTGATGCAAGAACTACAAACATTATCAATTCGAGAACTAATCGTATCTGAACATATGTATGTATTATTGTCTGAAATTGCTAAAGTACAATCGATTTTATTATCAATTGAAGAAAGTGAGAAAGTGGGAACTTCACATCTTCCTTATTTTGAAGAGAATCCGGTAGAAGTTCATGATGCTTGTGATCGATTAATTCGATATTTACATCGAACACAAAAGCGCTCGCTCGAACATATTCAACCTTTTGCGTATCAAGAAAGAAATACATTCTTATCGATCGATTTTCATTCAAAACGAAATTTAGAATTGATACAGTCGATACGTGGTGGAGACCAAAAGGGTTCACTTTATTGGCTTCTAGACGAAACGAATACAGCAATGGGGGCACGAAAACTAAAACAATGGTTACATCAGCCCTTAGCGAATCGTCTGCAAATCGAAGAACGTCAAAACATTGTCGAAGAAATGATTGAGGCATATTTCGTTCGTGCAGATTTACGTGAAGCACTAAAAGAAGTATATGATTTAGAGCGATTAATTGGAAGAATCTCATTTGGGACTGCTAGCGGACGGGATTTAAGTCAGTTAAGACAATCTTTAATGCAAATTCCTTTAATTAAAGCACATTTAAACTCTAGTAAGTTAATAGCCTTACCAAAATTAGCATCAGCTTTAGATGAGTGTTTAGAAGTTGTTGACTTACTTCAAACCGCAATTGCAGAACATCCTCCTTTGTCAGTAAAAGAAGGAGATATTATAAAAGATGGATACCATGAGCGATTAGATGAACTAAGATATGCGAAAAAGAATGGGAAAGAGTGGATTGCCGCACTCGAACAAAAAGAGCGAGAACGCACCGGCATCAAAGGACTTAAAATTGGTTATAATCGTGTGTTTGGCTATTTTATTGAAATTACAAAGTCCTACGTTCATCTAGCGGATGCTACTCGATATGAGCGTAAACAAACGTTAGCGAATGCAGAACGTTATATTACCGATGAATTAAAAGAAAAAGAATCAATTATATTAACCGCTGAAGAAGAGAGTCAAGCACTTGAATATACTTTGTTCGTTGAAATTAGAGAGAAGGTAAAAGCTTTTATACCTCGTGTTCAACAGGTTGCTTCTCAAATTAGTGAATTAGATGTCTTTGCTAGCTTTGCTGAAGTTGCGGACCATTACCGCTTAACAAAGCCAACCTTTCATGACGGGCATGAACTGAAGATTATAAACGGCCGTCACCCAGTGGTTGAAAAAATGATGAATAAACAACACTATATTCCAAATGATTGTTCCTTAACAACTGAACAAAACATGCTCCTAATCACAGGGCCGAATATGTCAGGTAAAAGTACGTATATGCGACAAGTAGCCATCACCGTTATTATGGCTCAAATGGGTTGTTATGTTCCTGCTGAGGAAGCGTTATTGCCAATAACCGATCAAATTTTCACAAGGATTGGCGCAGCTGATGATTTAGCCTCAGGGCAAAGTACATTTATGGTGGAGATGCTCGAGTCCACATTTGCTATTACGCATGCGACTGAGCGAAGTTTATTGCTATTTGATGAAATAGGGCGAGGAACATCAACATACGACGGTATGGCCCTTGCACAAGCCATGATGGAGTATATACACACAGAAATAAAAGCGAACACTTTATTTTCCACGCATTACCATGAATTAACTGGACTTGAAAATGAATTAGACAAGCTAAGAAATGTTCATGTTTCTGCTGTTGAACAAAGTGGTAAAGTTGTATTTCTGCATAAAGTTAAAAATGGTCCTGCAGATAAAAGTTATGGAATCCATGTTGCTGAACTAGCACAATTACCAGAACCGATTATTCAACGTGCGCGATTAATATTAGAACAACTAGAACAAGAAAATAAAAGAGACTCCAAAGTCGATCATGATGCATTAAATGAACAATTATCCTTCTTTGGAACTGAATCAGTTGATTCTGCGCAACAACAAACTAA
Organism: Paenisporosarcina sp.; assembly: GCF_057785155.1. Lineage (NCBI taxonomy): Bacteria > Bacillati > Bacillota > Bacilli > Caryophanales > Caryophanaceae > Paenisporosarcina > Paenisporosarcina sp. The sequence goes on along the minus strand of NZ_JBYNRN010000011.1, from coordinate 20,303 downwards.
TCTTAAAGCAAATGAAACAATTGAATTAATTCGTAGCATAGACATATCCAATACAACACCCTTGAAAGCACTTCAATATTTACATGAAATTCAACAAAAAATAGACAAATAGAATAGAAAGGAGTTGTGCTTATGGGACATATTCGTTTAATGGATGAACCTTTGTCGAATAAAATTGCTGCTGGTGAAGTTGTTGAACGACCAGCGTCAGTTGTAAAAGAACTTGTTGAAAATGCGATTGATGCCGGTAGTACTTCGATTGATGTCTTCCTAGAAGAAGCGGGACTGCAAACCATCCATGTAACGGACAATGGGAGTGGGATGGATGAAGAGGATGCGGTTCTTTCTTTTTCAAGACATGCTACAAGCAAAATTTCGAATGAGCATGACTTGTTCCGTATTCGAACACTCGGTTTTAGAGGCGAAGCTCTTGCAAGTATCGCTTCCGTTTCAAAAGTGTCGCTATGGACTTCCGATGGCGTTACATCAGGCACTCATATTGAAATTGAAGGCGGTCATATAAAAAAACAAACCGCTGGTGCATTACGAAAAGGAACAGATATTAAAATCTCCCAATTGTTTTACAATACTCCAGCTCGGTTAAAGTACATGAAGACTATTCAAACTGAATTAGGTCATATTATTGATTTACTTAATCGTTTGGCATTATGCTATCCATCCGTTGCATTTAAGTTAACACATGGTGAGCAAACTTTATTGCAAACAAATGGTCGTGGTGATTTACAACAAGTAATAGCAGCGATTTATGGAATCTCCATTGCTAAAAAAATGATCGCATTTGAAGGAGAGTCTGCAGATTATCGGATTTATGGATATGCTTCATTGCCGGAAATCACAAGGGCTTCCAAAAACTATTTAACACTATTTGTAAACGGTAGATGGGTAAAACATTATACAGTGCAACAATCAATTGTAAATGCCTATCATACCTTTTTACCAATTGATCGATACCCGTTGGTTATTCTTCAAATTGAAGGAGATCCGTTCCTAACTGATGTAAATGTTCATCCTTCCAAACAACAAATTCGACTTAGCAAAGAAAAGGAATTAATGCAGCTAGTCGAAGAGACGATTCGTAAAACCATTCGTTCGATTATGCGTGCACCAGAAATTGTCGAGAAAACAAAAAAAGTTTCTACTCCAAGTGAGCAGATGGACTTGTGGAAATCTACGCCCCCACCAGTCAAGTCTTCTTATGTAAAAGAAGTTCCTTCTTTACCAACGTTCAATAAAGCAGTGGATTATAACGTGATAAAAGAAACTCATGAAACACACGAAATGCCAATTTCTGAAGACGAAGATATTGAATCTTTAAACACTGCATCAAATGAACCGTTTCCTGAACTTGATATTGTTGGTCAAATCCATGGAACATATATTATTGGTCAAAGTGCAGACGGATTTTATTTAATTGATCAACACGCAGCTCAAGAGCGCATTAAGTATGAATTTTTCCGGGAAAAAGTGGGGGACGTTCAGTCGGAAGAAAGACAATCGCTACTTATTCCACTTTCGTTCCATTATTCAGCTGATGAGGCACTAAAAGTAAAAGAACATCAACTTGTACTTGAGGAAATAGGCATCTTTCTAGAAGAATTTGGGCCAACTACGTTTATCGTGAGAGAGCATCCCGTTTGGTTCCCCAAAGGATTTGAAGAAGAGGTCGTGAAGGAATTAATTGAACAAGTACTAAATGATCGCCGTCCCGATATCAAAAAACTTCGTGAAGAAGCAGCGATTATGATGAGTTGTAAACGTTCAATAAAGGCGAATCACTTTTTAACGAAGGAAGACATGTCCATGTTAATCAAGGATTTAAAGAACACCGAACATCCATTTACATGTCCACATGGGCGACCAGTGATTATCCATTTCACAACTTACGAAGTGGAAAAGATGTTTAAACGCGTTATGTAATATTTTTAGCAACAAAATTAATGAGGTGTTCCTAAAATCATGAAAAATGATTTCTAGGTACATCTCTTTTATCTTTCAAAAAGGAAGTGGCTATTTTCATTTCTACCGCTTTCTCAAGTTATGAGGCCATAAGAAAAAAAAGTAGAGAAAAATCAATCATTACTCTACTCGTTTTATTAAATACTTATTGGAAACCTTAATTAGTGAAATCAGACGTGTTGATCCACTAAAATAGGATTCCCATCTGGATCTTCAATCGTAAAGCTTGCTGGACCTTCACTTGTTTCGTTTGCTTCAGTTAACATCTTTATTCCTTTTTCCTTTAATTGCTTTTGAAGATCCCGTATGTCTAAGAACGAATCGAGATTTTCGGCATTTTGGTTCCATCCAGGATTAAAGGTTAGGATGTTCTTTTCAAACATGCCTTGAAACAATCCTATGACACAACTTTCATTCTTAAGAATGAGCCAGTTTTGAGTAATATCCCCACCTAATACTTGAAATCCTAGCGTTTCATAAAATGATTTTGATTTTTGAATGTCTTTTACATTTAAACTGATAGAAAAAGCTCCTAGATTCATAGTTCCTCCTTTAAATAATTCTAAATATTCAGATATACACATTCAGTATAAGTGAGTATATAGAAATTCACAACTTAGCATCGTCTCATAAGAAGGAATTAATGGAGATCCTTGTAGTATATTTTTGTTGTGCATCTTGTTAAGCAAGATTTATAAGTAAGTAGTTATTAGATTGGAGTGGAAGACGGTGTAAAACATCTGCTCATGTTTCTGCATCGCTCCGCTAGCTTCGAAACATGAAAGTGCGTTGAAACGGAAATTACAGTATGGAAAAGGAGCCATCCCTCAGTCACGAAATGACTTTTGAGACAACCCCTTTTATAGAAATCATTTATTCAGCTCAATCTTCATCCTGAATATCTTCGTTAAACCACAATGGATCATCATTATCAACTTCACCATTATAATTAATCAATATTTCTTGACCAGCTTCAATATCCGTATAGGCATAAAAATCGAATGTGTGGTTTTCGAAATTTATATCGTAATGTGCATTAGGCGTATAAGAATGATTGAATAACATTCCGTAACCTAGCACGATTGCCGTGTGGTTTGCACCATATTCAAAAGCATAATCGGCTAGCAATGTCTTTTCAATGTGTTCATGTTCATCATTTGGATAGGGAAGTACAGGTGCTGCGTGAAACAACACACCTTTTGCGATGTTTTCTGTAGCAAAAACACCACGTTTAAATTCTCCATCACTCAATGTAGAAATTTTAATTTCGATCATTTTTTCACCTTCTCCGTCTAATTTCAGTAGGAATCTTTGCTGAGTTTGTCAGATAAGGTCTACTCGATTCAGAGTCGATTATACCATGTTTTTAATCGCTGAAAAAATAAATCGGTTTTTACTCTTTTTCAGTTAAACCTTTAAAGATCGTATCAATATTCCATTTCATCATTTTTATATACGTATCCCCATCTTCGCCAGGCTTCCCGATGGAATCTGTAAATACTTTTCCGTAAATCGGGACACCTGTTTCAGAAGAAACCATTTCCATACTACGATGATCAATACTCGTTTCGACAAAGAGAACAGGATTTTCTTTTGAACGAATGAAATCTACAATTGAACTAACTTGTTCAGGCGATCCTTGATTTTCTGAATTAATTTCCCAAATATATGCGGCTTCAAAATCGTAAGCTGCAGAGAAATATTTAAATGCCCCTTCACTTGTGATCAAAAGACGTTGTTCTTTTGGAATTTCTTTATATCGAGCAACTGCTTCATCATGTAATTTCTCTAATTCAGTGATATACGCTTTTGCATTTGCTTCATAAACATCTGCATGGTCTGGATCTACTTTTATAAATCCATCACGTGCATTTTCTGCATATTTTATCCCGTTACGAACATCTAACCAAGCGTGGGGATCTTCTTCACTTTCTTTCCCTTTAGATGTTAAATGCATAGGTGTAACACCTTCACTTAAACGAAAGACCGGGGCATCGTCACCTGATTTACCTGCTGTTAGCAACAGCTTTTCAAACCATGAATTGCCACCTTCAAGGTTCAATCCATTATAAAAAACAATATCAGCATCTGTTGTCAATTGAACATCCTTTGGAAGTGGATCATATTCATGCGGGTTTGATCCAACCGGTGCTAATGAATGAATTTCTACGCGGTCACCACCAACGTTTTTTGCAATATCGTAAAGAATTGAATAGGTAGTAATCACTTGAATTTTATCGGATGATGAATCCGTTTTCTCATCTTGATTCCCACATCCTGCTAATGACAACAGAACAATAAGTATAGTGAAAATCCCTGGAATTTTTATTTTCATTTTTATTTCCTCCAATTAAATCTAAGTTGAAATCTTTTTTCTTTTAAAGTTTTTCATTGAACGCCATAGTAAGCCTTGTTTAGGTGAAAAGATAAATGCCAATATGAATAAGAAAGTTGCTGCAAGTACAATTGTTGCACCTGATGCCAGATTATAAGTGTAACTAAAATACAATCCAATAATGGATGACAGAATTCCTATCCCTGCAGATAGATATAACATGACCCATAATCTATTCGTTAGTAAATATGCTGTAGAAGCGGGGGTAATAAGCATCGCTACTACAAGAATGATGCCAACTGTTTGAAGAGAGGCAACTGTAACTAAAGTTAGTAAAACCATTAAGAAGTAATGGATGACTCTTACTGGTAGTCCGTAAGCTCGAGCCATTGTAGGATCAAACGAGCTAACAAGTAATTCTTTATAGAATAGATAGATACTAACCAATACGATGATTCCAATAAACAAAGTGGTCCACATTTCATCTGGTCGAACAGCTAACACGTTACCAAAGAGAATATGATATAAATCGGTACTACTTTTCATCATCGTAATGAGAATAATCCCTGAAGCAAACGCTGCAGTAAACATAATCCCAATTGATACATCGTTTTTAATTCGACTATTTTGACTGATGAATCCAATACCTAGGGCAGTTAATACACCCGTAAAGACAGCACCAAAAAAGAAATTAATTCCAATCATATAAGAGAGAGCGACTCCAGGGAGAACAGCATGTGAAATGGCATCGCCCATTAAGGCCATTCCTCGTAAAATGATAAAACAGCCAATCACGCCACAAATAATTCCGACCATGATGGAAGTGAGTAAGGCTTTTTGTAAAAAGCCATATTGAATAATGCCCTCAATAAAGTCCATCATACAAACACCTCCGTGTCTGGCTTAATTTGAAAAGGTTGATTATAAGCACGACCGATTATTTCAGGAGCAAATACTTTTGCAACTTCACCATACTCAATAAGTTCTTTATTTAATAAAATCAATTGATCAAAATAATCAGCTGCTTTACTTAAATCATGATGGACAACCACGACAGTTTTTCCTTGATTGCGTAATTGTTTTAAAACAGAGATTATCGTTTCTTCACTTGTAATATCTACTCCAACAAATGGTTCGTCTAAAAAATACATATCCGCTTTTTGGGCCAATGCTCTGGCCAAAAACACCCGTTGTTGTTGTCCGCCTGAAAGTTCTCCGATTTGTCGATTGCTATATGATTCGATTCCTACTTGTTTCAAACATTCGAGAGCCCAAATTTTATGTTCTTTTTTAGGACGTTTGAAGAGACCTAGGTTCGGATAAGTTCCTAGTAAAACCGTATCTAATACGGTAATTGGAAAATCCCAGTCAATATCATTTCGTTGGGGTACATACGCAACTTTTGTTTTCATTTCTTTAATTGAATGACCAAGTATCCGGATTTCTCCACTATCTTTTTTTATTAAATTAAGCATGGCTTTTAATAGAGTGGACTTACCTGCACCATTGGGTCCGATTATTCCAACTAGGTTTCCTTCATTTATCGAAAAATTTATGTCACTTAAGGCCGTATTGCCTAAATATGAACATGATAAATGTTTAACTTCGATTGCTAAACTCATAATGTTTCCTCCTTTTAAAATATATTATTCTATAAAAATACTTTTACTAACGCATAATATTTTCTTGGTTATAAAAAAGTTTCCTTAATGCAACTATATGCATCTAAAGTCAAAAAAGCAACTTTTTTAAAAAGAAAAAGATTTTGTGTTTTGTTAAGTACAGCGAAAACTCGTTTAGAAATTTGGCCATTGTTGGCCAGATAATCATTCTAGGAAATCAAAACTTTTTTAGATGGAGGAAGTTCAATATATTTTTATCGTGAATGAAGGGGAACGTTGTTTGATATACATTGAAATAGGAAAAACAGTATAATTAGAGGGTATACATACTTCTTGATATCACGTATTTAAAAGGAAATTATAAGGGGGTTTATAAATGGGTGAATACATGCTTGCGATTGATCAAGGAACAACAAGTTCTAGAGCTATTCTTTTTAATAAAAAAGGTGACCTCGTACATACTGCACAAAAAGAATTTCAACAATATTTTCCGAAACCAGGATGGGTCGAACATAATGCAAATGAAATATGGGGTTCTGTCTTATCTGTGATTGCAGCTGTATTAACAGAGAGTGGGATTCAGCCTACAGATATTAATGGAATTGGAATCACCAATCAACGTGAAACGACCGTTGTCTGGAATAAAAAAACGGGGCGACCTATTTATAATGCAATTGTCTGGCAATCTAGACAAACCCAATCAATAGTAGATCGTCTAAAAGAAGATAATTTGGAAGTTTGGTTTCAAGACAAAACTGGTTTACGTCTAGACCCTTATTTCTCTGGTACAAAAGTAAAATGGATATTAGAGAATGTAGAAGGGGCAAAAGAATTAGCGGAACAAGGTGATTTATTATTCGGCACAATTGACACATGGATTATTTGGAAACTATCGAATGAAAAAGTTCATGTGACAGATTATTCGAATGCCTCACGTACGCTATTATTTAATATTCATGAATTAAAATGGGATGAAGAAATTTGTGAAAAGCTTTCTATTCCTTTATCTATGCTTCCAAAAGTAGCATCTTCTTCTGAAATATATGCAGATACAGACCCTTCTGTCTTTTTTGGTGCTGCAGTTCCAATTGCAGGGATAGCCGGTGATCAACAAGCAGCGTTATTTGGACAATGTTGTTTTGACAAAGGTATGGCGAAAAACACATATGGTACAGGCTGCTTTATGCTGTTAAATACAGGTGAGGAAGCGGTAAAGTCTGAACATGGACTCTTAACGACAATTGCATGGGGAATTGATGGAAAAGTAAGTTATGCATTAGAAGGCAGCGTTTTTGTAGCAGGATCTGCTATTCAATGGTTAAGAGACGGTCTTCGAATGTTAAAACAAGCTTCTGATAGCGAATCTTATGCAAAAAAAGTTGATTCTACAGAAGGTGTATATGTAGTGCCGGCTTTTGTAGGACTAGGAACGCCTTATTGGGATTCCGAAGCAAGAGGGGCCATTTTTGGCTTAACTCGCGGAACTTCTAAAGAACACTTTATTCGCGCAACAATTGAATCACTTGCTTACCAAACAAAAGATGTTTTTAACGCAATGGAAGAAGATGCGAAGTTGAAGATAGAGGTATTAAGAGTTGATGGTGGCGCGGTTAATAATGATTTTTTAATGCAATTCCAAAGCGATCTTCTAAACTTGGATGTAGAATTGGCTAAATTAAACGAATCGACTGCTTTAGGAGCTGCATATTTAGCAGGATTAGCGACAGGGTTTTGGAAAGATTTAGAGGAAATCGAACAAATGCGGAGTACTAAAAACACCTTCCAACCTAAAATGGAAGACGAACAAAGAGAGTCATTATATAAAGGATGGCAAAGAGCAGTAAAGGCGACAAGAATGTTCTAAAATTGAGGAGGAATTCAAGATGTTTTCAGCACTATCTAGACCTAAAATGATTCAATCATTGGATTCGTATCAATTTGATCTTCTAGTTATCGGCGGGGGTATAACGGGAGCTGGGATTGCGTTAGATGCTGTAACGAGAGGTCTTTCAGTTGCCCTAATTGAAATGCAAGACTTCGCTGCAGGAACTTCAAGCCGTTCGACAAAATTAGTTCATGGTGGCTTACGCTATTTAAAACAATTTGAAGTTCAAATGGTAGCTGAAGTTGGGAAAGAGCGTGAAATCGTATATGAAAATGCTGTTCATGTCACTGAACCTGAATGGATGCTGCTACCTTTCCATAAAGGGGGAACTTTTGGTCCTCTTTCAACTTCTGTTGGCCTACGTGTATATGATTTTCTTGCAGGTGTGAAGCGGGATGAGCGACGCGAAATGCTATCTTCACAGGAGACTCTTCATAAAGAACCTTTATTAAAAAGGAAGGGTCTCCGTGGTGGAGGGTATTACGTAGAATATCGAACGGATGATGCCCGTTTAACAATAGAAGTCATAAAAAAAGCGGTTGAAAAAAATGCATTATGTGTAAACTATGTTAAGTCAGAATCTTTTCTTTATGAAAATAGTCAAGTGGTTGGCGTACAAGCAATCGATCAATTAACCGGACAAATTTTAAACATTCATGCTAGTCAAATCGTTAATGCGACTGGTCCATGGGTAGATACGGTTCGATCAAATGATTCAATTGCCAATGGGAAACAACTAAAAATGACTAAAGGAGTCCATATTGTTCTCGACCATAAAGATTTTCCTTTAGAGCAGGCAGTTTATTTTGATACACCTGATAATCGTATGGTATTTGCAATACCGAGAAACGGTAAAGCATATGTAGGCACTACCGATACATTTTTTGATGAGGATCCTAAAAATCCTGTTGCATCAAAGGAAGATGTAGATTATCTAATAAACGCAATTGCCTTTATGTTCCCTAATATTAAGTTAACCTTTGACCAAGTTGAATCCACTTGGGCTGGTGTAAGACCACTCATTTTTGAAGATGGTAAAAATCCTTCAGAAATTTCTCGTAAGGACGAGATATGGGAATCTGAAACTGGTTTAATTACTATTGCTGGAGGCAAATTGACTGGCTATCGTAAAATGGCAGAAACAATTGTAGATTTAGTTGTAAGTAAACTTAATGGGAAATACCCAAATTCTATGACCAAGCATTTACCTCTATCCGGAGGTGACATCGGAGGTTCAACGCAATTCTCATCGTTTATTAACAAAAAAATCGAAGAAGGTCGTTCTTACGGTTTATCCGAAGAACAATCAAAAGAGTTGGCAGCGTTTTATGGAACAAATGTCGATCATCTATTCTCATACGCTAATATGCTTAAAGGGCAAACACTTTCGATTCCCTTGGTAATGGCAGCAAAACTATACTATAGTATTTATCATGAAATGGTATGTACACCTACTGATTTCTTTATTAGAAGAACAGGATCATTATATTTTAATATTAAGGAAGTCGAACAACACAAGGATGCTGTATTATTACTAATGAAAGATATCCTGGGATATTCTATGGAACAAGTAAATTATCATCGATTTGAACTGCAACACCAACTTGAATTAGCAACTTCCTTTAGAAATGGGGAGTCACAATGACAAAGTCAATACAATATGTCTCCATGTCTGACGGACAAGAAATATATATGGTTATTTACAAGCCAGAAACAGCCATCAAAGGACATATTCATATTTTGCATGGGATGGCAGAACATATTGGACGCTACGAAGAATTCGCGCTCTTTCTAAATGAACACGGTTATTTAGTTAGTGGCCATGATCATAGAGGCCATGGACATACTGGTCAAAAAGATAATCTGTTTGGTTTCTTTTCAGATGACAAAGGTTTTGAACGAGTTACGGAAGATGTTCGAGAAGTGCTACATGCTATTCGTCTAAATCTGGATTTACCTGCACCGATATTATTTGGTCACAGTATGGGTTCATTCATTGGTCGACGATATATTCAAAAATATGGTCAGTCCATTTCTAAAATCGTCCTCTCAGGAACACGAGGACCTTTAAACCCAATAGATAAAGCAGGAAAATGGGTAGCTAAAGGTTTTGCGAAGTTTAAAGGGAAGAAGACGGAGAATCAATTATTGAACAACCTTTCATTTGGGAAGTTTAATAAAGCTATTTCCAATTCAGAAACTGATTTTGATTGGCTTAGTACTGATGCAGAACAAGTAAGAAAATACGTAGACGATCCTTTATGTGGATTTGTAGCCAGTAATCAATTTTTTGTGGATTTGCTTGATGGCTTAAATAGTATCCATAATCCTAAGGAAATTGCGAAGGTTCCGAAAGAGCTACCAATTCTACTGATTTCTGGCGCAATGGACCCTGTAGGAGATATGGGACAAAGTTTATGGCCAGTAGCTGAACAATTTAAAAAGCAAGGTGTATCAGATGTAACTGTCGTTATTTTAGAAGGTAAAAGACATGAAATTTTGAATGAACAAAATCATATCGGCGTATATGAAAAGGTATTAACATGGATGGAGAAAAAATGAATTTAAACTATGACGTCCTAGCGATTGTAGGACCTACAGCATCGGGTAAAACAGCATTGTCAATCCAAGTGGCAAAGGAACTCAATGGTGAGATTATCAATGGAGACTCTATGCAAGTTTACCGTGGTCTCGATATTGGAACAGCCAAGATTAAAAAAGATGAGATGGATGGCGTTCCCCACCATTTAATTGATATTAAGGATCCAACCGATTCTTTTTCAGTAGCAGAGTTCCAACAGTTAGTAAGACAGAAAATAAGCGAAATACAAGAACGTGGAAAGCTTCCGATTATTGTTGGAGGAACAGGTTTGTATGTTCAAGCTGTTCTTTATGACTTTCAATTTACGGAAGACCGAGTAAACGAAGACGTGCGACAAGATTATTACGATGAAATGGAAAAGCATGGCCCGCAATTTATGCATGATCGATTAAAAGTGGTTGATCCAGAAACAGCAAGTAAGATTCATCCTAATAATTCAAGACGCGTGATCAGAGCTCTTGAAATCGCCGAACATTCACCGACTCAAAAATCTGACCCATCTCAAAATCAAGGAAATATCCCTATTTACAAGCATTTCATCATCGGTTTAGATATTGATCGTGAAATTTTGTACGAACGAATCAATCTTCGAGTTGATCGTATGATGGAAGAAGGATTATTGCTTGAAGCCAAGATGCTGTATGAAAACGGAGTTCGAAATGTTCAATCCGTACAAGCAATAGGCTACAAAGAATTGTTTCTTCATTTCGAGGGAGAAATAAGTTATGACGAAGCAATTCGGCAATTAAAGCAAAATTCAAGAAGATATGCGAAAAGACAATTTACATATTTTCGCAACAAAATGGCGATTCATTGGATAGATCCTCTCCAGGGGTTAGAACAAATAATTCCTGAAATTCGTAATTTGATGCAGGATTCTACCATGTAAAAGCGAATACTTAATGTAACGAGAAAAATAACCTAAATGCCGGTTGTTCAAACAGGAGGAATTTGTAGATGAAACCAATCAATATTCAAGATACTTTTTTAAATCAGTTACGTAAAAATAATATTTTTGTGACTGTGTTTTTATTAAATGGATTTCAATTAAAAGGAACGATTAAATCCTATGATAATTTCACAGTATTAATGGAATCTGACGGAAAACAGCAGTTGATTTATAAACATGCTATTTCTACATTTGTTCCTTCAAAACCTGTTGCAATAACAACTGACGAAGAATAAGCGTTTTGTAATTCAAAGAGTAAAGATTTGAGATGTAAGAATAGACTTATCAACATGGAGGTTATCGAAATGAAAACAATCACACCAACTGAATTACAGTCAAAATTAGAATCTGGCGAGCAAGTAAACTTAATCGACGTACGAGAAACGGAAGAAGTAGCAGCGGGAATGATTCCGGGTGCAGAGCATATTCCTTTAGGTTTAATAGAATTTAAACATCAAGACTTAGATAAATCGAAAGAATATATAATGATTTGTCGTTCAGGTAACCGAAGTGGACAAGCTTGTCAGTTCCTTGAAGAACAAGGATACAAGGTGACAAATATGTCAGGTGGCATGTTGGAGTGGGAAGGCGAAGTAAAATAATAACAAAAGCAGTGTAACTCAATCGAGTTACACTGCTTTTTCTGTTCCTCGAATCGAACGGAACGGCAATCGCCATTTATATAGATACGACACAACGCGTAAAGTAGTTGTTAGAACAAATACTACATATAAAGAGATATCATCCTTAGCGATACCAAAACCAATAACTAAGCCTGTAATAACAGCCCAAACGGCATAAACCTCATTACGTAAAACGAGTGGTTTACGTTTTGCTAATACGTCACGAACAATTCCACCACCAGAACCCGTCAAAACTGCTGCAACGACTATAGCGCTAATTGGTAATCCAAGATTAACGGCAAATAGAGCTCCTTGAATTGCAAAGGCAGAAAGCCCAATTGCATCAAAGAAATTTCCCCAACGATGCCAATGTTTCAATAAATTATTTGGAAATAAAAATACCGCCGTAATGGCAAATAAGGCAATTTGAAACATCATTTCTTGTTCCCACAAAGCGGATACAGGTACTCCTATTAATAAATTCCGAATTGCCCCACCACCAAAAGCGGTTACAATACCGAGTAAATAAACACCGAATAAATCATATTCTTCTTCCATTGCAACAATTGCACCAGATACTGCAAATGCAATTGTGCCAATAATACTTAATACATCCCATGCCACTTTACATTCCTCCATCAATCAATCGAACGGATTAAATTGTATCAGATTTTAAAACAAATACAAGAAGTATTAATTTTAAGTGACTGATACGGATAAATGAACAAAGTATTGGAGTAAATTTCAGCAACTCATTTGAATAATCCTGTTTACGAATTTCTCTATTACAACTCGCTGACCTTCTATATCAATGTATAGTTTTCTGCTATATAGTCAAGAGAATAAATATGACACAAAAGAGCACATTAGAATTTAGGAGGTGAACCATTCATGAGTAAAAACAACAAAAAGACTTTGAATGTAAGAAATCATAATGCAAATGGAATATACAAAAGTCCGAACAATCCGAATGAAGAATTTGCTGAAGAATTTAACTCTATCCCTAAAGATAAAAACATCGTGAATAACAAAAGCTTTAATCAGCAATCCAACAAAAACAAATAATTTCATATAGCTTGTAGGTGGGAACCATCTTCACATTCCTCGAACGTGCTTATAATCTCCTCTAATAAAATTGTCTAAGTCAAGAAGGCATCGCCACGTAATTTGGTTTTGCCTTCTTTTTCTGTCTGCTATTGAAGTTTTCAATTGCCTTGTTATCTGACTGAACAAATTTCTATACATTTTATCGAATGGAAGATTTAAGAACAAGATTGACGTTTTCTTTATCCAATGAGAAATAAGATAACTAAATAAAGTATGTCGATACATAATAGGGTGCCATTATGAAATAATGGTTTGAAGCAATAGCTGTTACTGGTAATATGAAAATGGAAATATTCAAGAATAGAGGAATTATTAATGACATTTCACACCTCACTAACGGAACAAACATTAAAAGATGCCAATGAAGTTGAACAATTAATTAAAGTTCAACATGAACGGGCAGATCGATTAGCATTTATCAATCAAGAGAAAGTGATTGCAGCATTTCGAAAGCATCAAGTAAGTGACTTTCATTTACATCCATCAAGTGGATATGGGTATGATGATGAAGGAAGAGATAATTTAGAGCGAGTATATGCAGAAGTTTTTGGCGCGGAAAAGGCACTAGTTCGACCACAGATCATATCTGGGACACACGCAATTACGATTAGCTTATTTGGTGTCCTGCGACCAGGAGATGAATTATTATATATTACTGGAAAACCTTATGATACGTTGCAATCCATCGTGGATGGAGGGGAGCAAGATACAGGTTCGCTAAAAGACTTTAATATATCTTACCGTCATATCGATTTATTACCTGAAGGAACGATCGACTGGCCTTCAGTTGAAAACGCGGTTCATAAAAATACGAAAGTTATTGCTATCCAGCGGTCTAAAGGATATGCAAACCGTCCTTCATTTACTGTTGCTGAAATAGAAGCAATGGTAACAAAAATTCGTATATTGAATAAAGATGCGATTATATTTGTTGATAATTGTTATGGAGAATTCGTTGAAGAAATAGAACCTACGGATATAGGTGTCGATTTAATGGCTGGATCACTTATTAAAAATCCAGGTGGAGGACTCGCGAAAATTGGTGGGTATATTGCAGGGAAAACGAAATTTGTAGATATGTGTGCATACCGAATGACATCACCTGGAATTGGGGCTGAAGCGGGAGCTTCTTTAAATACTTTGGCTGATATGTATCAAGGCTTCTTTTTAGCACCACACGTCGTCTCTCAAGCGGTTAAAGGTGCAATCTTTACTGCGGCTATATTGGAAAGAGCCGGAATGAAAACTTCCCCTCATTTTTCTGCAGTCCGAACTGATTTAATTCAATCTGTTTCATTTGAAACTGCGGATCAAATGGTTAAATTCTGTCGAGTTATTCAAGCGAATTCGCCAATAAATGCTCACTTTGTACCTGAACCTGCTTATATGCCTGGATATGAAGATGATGTTATTATGGCTGCTGGAACGTTTATACAAGGTTCAAGTATTGAACTGACTGCAGATGGTCCCATAAGACCCCCATTTACAGCATTCGTTCAAGGTGGGCTCACATATGAACATGTGAAACTTGCCATACTTTCAGCTGTGCAATCATTACAATTAGATAAATAAGCTAAAAGACAATCCTGTAAATCGACAGGATTGTCTTTTGTTTTATAGCTATTAAACTATGGAATGAGTCTAAAATAAGCAAATTTTAATTCGTCAATAAATAAATGTTAGGTTATCTGACATGAACTTGACAGGAAACGTAACATAAGATAGTATTAGAAATGGAAAGCGTAGGTGATACATTGTGAGTCAACAACTTAGAAGATCGATGCCTTTATTACCTATAAGTATCGTGATGCAGCTGACTGAACTTTCAGCTAGACAGATTCGCTATTATGAAGATCATGAGTTGATTCATCCTGCGCGAACTGATGGTAATCGACGCATGTTTTCTTTAATTGATGTTGATACTTTATTGGAGATTAAAGACTTGCTCGAACAAGGTATTAATATCGCTGGTATAAAAAAGGTATTTGATATGAAAAATCAACCAATACTTTCAATTGAAAAGCCTCAAATGACTGATTCTGAATTACGTCAACTTTTGAGACTTGAAATGCAACAGTCTGGAAGGTTCCAAAAAGCTTCCTTAAGACAAGGTGATCTATCTCGTTTTTACCACTAAAACGAGCAATATAAACAAATTAATTTTAGGAGAGTGACAAGAAGTGAGTAAGTACACTAAAGCGGACATTCACAAGTTAGTAAAAGAGCAACAGGTTAATTACATTCGATTACAATTTTCCGATATTCTTGGAACAATCAAAAACGTTGAAATTCCAGTTAGCCAATTAGACAAAGCACTTGATAATAAAATGATGTTTGACGGTTCTTCAATTGAAGGATTTGTACGTATTGAAGAATCTGATATGTACCTAGTTCCAGATTTGAATACATGGGTTGTATTCCCATGGATCACAGGTAAAGGGAAAGTAGCACGATTAATCTGTGATGTGAATAAAGCAGACGGCACGCCATTTGCTGGAGATCCACGTAGCAATTTAAAACGTGTATTAAAAGAAATGGAAGAAGCGGGGTTCACAAACTTTAACTTAGGACCTGAGCCTGAATTTTTCTTATTCAAACTTGATGAGCGTGGCGAACCAACACTTGAATTGAATGATAATGGAGGCTATTTCGATTTAGCACCAATGGATTTAGGTGAAAATTGTCGTCGTGACATCGTGTTAGAACTTGAAGAGATGGGCTTTGAAATTGAAGCTTCTCACCATGAAGTAGCACCTGGTCAACACGAAATCGACTTTAAATACGCGGATGCGATTACCGCTTGTGATAATATCCAAACATTTAAATTAGTCGTTAAAACGATTGCGCGTAAACATGGTTTGCATGCTACATTTATGCCAAAACCATTGTTTGGTGTTAACGGTTCAGGTATGCATATGAACGTATCTCTATTCAAAGGGAAAGACAATGCATTCTATGATGAATCGGGTGATTTACAATTAAGCGATACAGCTTATAAATTTATGGCTGGTATTTTAAAACATGTACAAGGATTTACTGCCATTACAAACCCGACAGTAAACTCTTATAAGCGTTTAGTACCAGGCTACGAAGCGCCTTGTTACGTTGCATGGTCAGCTCAAAACAGAAGTCCACTTATTCGTATTCCATCATCACGCGGTGTAAGTACACGTGTTGAAGTACGATCAGTTGATCCATCAGCTAATCCTTATTTAGCAATGGCTGTTATCTTAAAAGCAGGCTTAGATGGTATTAAAAATGACATAGCTCCACCGAAAGCTGTAGATCGCAATATTTATGTTATGAACAAAGAAGAGCGACGTGCAAACGGCGTAGAAGATTTACCAGCAACTTTATATGCTGCACTTGAAGAGCTAGCTAAAAATGATACGATTCGCGATGCTTTAGGCGAACATATCTATGCAAACTTTGTAGATTCAAAAGAAATCGAGTGGGATATGTTCCGTACATCTGTACATCCATGGGAACGCGAACAATATTTGAAGATGTATTAATAGGGGAAGTGTTGGGGCTGTAAGCTCTGACGCTTTTTCTTTTTCTAATAAATAATACTCGTGGTAGACATGCTGATTTATTACCACATTTCTACCACGAAACTATTAAATTTGTTTTATAATCATCAAATTTTTCTAATGATCTTGTGGCAATTCGTTTTGATACATGAGCATAAATATCTGTTGTAATCTGCATAGATCCGTGTTCTAAACGCTCCTGTACAAACTTCATATCTGCTCCAGCTTCGAGGAGCATTACTTCATGGGTATGGCGGATTGAGTGTATAGGTAACAATTCATGTTTAATGCTTTCTAAGCTAGCTTTATATGCTTTGAAAAGAGTGGATTTCGGTAAAGGTGGACCGTCATCTTGGCAAAAAACTAAATCTAATTCATGATTATATGATTCGCCTAAATGCAGTTTCCTCTGATTTTGGTATTTCATATGTTCTTTAAGTTCTTTTATGACTGATGATCTAACATCAATCGTTCGAATTGAATTAAAGTTTTTTGTATCACCTAGAATTTTCTCATCCTCTTTAAGTTGAAAGTTCAAAGAGTTTTCATTGTATCTTTAATTGGCAATTTGCTTTAAGTAAATATTTTTATCAGAATTCCATCTACAATAGACAAAACACATATAAGTGACCATTATGAATTCATAATTATTATTTATTATTCACCTTTTTCTTAAACCTAGTTGGGGTTATTACTTTTCCATCTTCAGTTCTTATTGGCTCCAGCTGAATTAGAAATCCGCTGCTATACAAATCTAATAAAATTAACCTCATTAAGGGTAACGGAATCTCTGTATTATGCAAATTATTTACCTTTTCTTGAATTTCTCGGAGGGTAAACTCAGTGTTAATAAAATCAGATTTTACTGTTTGCATTACTAAATTTCGTGGTATTCTTATGCTAAAATTAGGATTATAACCGTTCCTACTTTCGTAGTTTAAATCGTTTTGCTTAGCAATAGCGTCGAATAACTTTGTAAAGTTACTCATCTCTTTATTCCAAATTTCCATGACCTCAGATTTTGTGATATTTCCATTTTCTTCACTCAATGTTTCTTCGAAAGATTCAGTAGCAATATTTAAACGTGCTTCCAATATTTTTTTCACTTCCTCAACACTACTAAACTCCGATACTTTTTGACCCATTGAATTGATTTTTTCATCCATCCTTGCTAGTGTCTGACTCATTTGAGTAGTTAAGTTTTGGTTATCACTATTTTGTTTAAAACTTGTGTACATCGCCACGAAGGCTAGTGCAATTGAAACACCACTTGCCAAAAATGAAAATACACTCATAAATGTCAAATTATCAGATAACCGAAATGCTAGAATAAAAATAATGAGAGCAATCATTATTCCTGTTAACCAAAACCAATCTCTGTTTCTCCATTCCATGTTTAATTCCCCCTTCATTTTTCATTATAACTGGAAGAAGGTGTTAATCACTAAGTTATTTTTTTACCTCGAATTAAAAAGAGCCCCTAAATTGGAGCGCTCTTTTTCAAAGAGAAAAAATTTTTAGAATTGATCACGGTTCTTTATGCTCTTATATTAATTTGGATTTTCAATACACACCATTCATTTAATTTGGTGTTAGTAAAGTGTCAGTTGTATCTCATGTGCAAATCGAATCATATTAGCTATCTCTGTATGTTTTTTATAAATGTAACTGGAACTAAAATTGAGCACCTCCGCAATTTCCTATAATGTTTTACCATCAACATATTTGAGTAAAAGTATTTGATGGTTCCAATTGTTCCTTTCCCATTCTGTGTACGGTATGAACCAGCTGCAGGGGATCGCGTGTTGCTTGCAAAGTATGGCAGTAAATATGTTGTGATAGATAAAATTAAATGAATTAGCGTCCAAATCAAAGTGTTTTCTGTTTGATTTTCATTCATAATATATACTGAATAAAAAACGAGGTGTTTGAATTGGATGATTTAAATCTATCTGAATCTCAAATGAATAAATATTATGAATTAAGAAGACAGTTATTCGAATACATGGGTTATGAAGACGAATTTCTTATAACTGGAGCTAGAATGAAGAAGTTGAATTAGGATGACTTTGTACAGATGGTATTAGATCAACGAAATATGATCAGAAAACTGATTGATGATTTGGAGCCACTAAAACAAGAAGAACATTTAAATTTCTTGGATGATTTATATCTAAATAGCAATCTTTTAAAGGGATTTTTCTTCTTTTCTCGAATATGGATAGAAGGGGATGTTGAATTCAATGAGCAATAATTCTGATGAGATTTGGAATGGTATGGATGGAATTCTTTCGAGTGAAGGTTGGAGAATTCATGGGAAAATAAAAACACTTCAACTTAGTTACACAATCTTTGCTAGAAATTATGAAGAAATAAATAATATTTTAAATGAATATTCTACTAACGATAAATTAGCACTTTATTTAATGAACACAGACAACGATGAGGAGTTTGAGGCATTTCTAGGTGAGATAACGCGACTACTTCATAATTTTTTGTCTTCAGTAAAAACCTTAGTTGATCACACAAGAGCATTTTGTCAAGATGAATATAGCGGTACTGAGTTTGAATCAATTTATAATGAAAAAGTTAAACAAAGCTTTATTAATGTACCATTAGTTAAATTCATTCAAGATTTAAGGAACTTTACATTGCATAAGACATTACCTTTAACAGGTGCTAAGATACACTTTGATAAAGATAAAGGAATGAAACAATCTATTCATTTAGATATGGATAATTTACGAGCTTGGGATGGTTGGACTGCAAAATCTAAAGAATATATTCATTCACTTGGAGAAGAATTAATTCTACTAGATGCGATTCAAGGTTATGCAAATATAACTAATGAATTTTATAGATGGTTTGGTGAATGTCAAATGCTTATTCACAAAGAAGATATGGAAAAGCTGAAGAAACTACAAGAAAAGCATAGGGAGCTTTTAATAAGTAAAGCTTACGAAGGAATATAGTGAGAATTAGAACGTCCACAAGGGCGTTCTTTTTGTTTACCCAAAATAGAGAAATAGAGGGGGATGGGGATGATAGAAGGAGTTGGATCCATGCGTGAAACCTTTGAAACGGTAGAACAACACGAAGAAATAATTAATGGTAACATTTTGCCACATATCGAAAAAATCGAGAAAACACAAGAGGAATTTACGAAAGAAGTAGCAGCAATGAGAGCATTCCAAACTAGTTTGAAACTAACATTCATGAAAGCAAGCCAAACCAATTGTCAACAAATCGATAAATTAGAGGGTACATTGACTGCGCAAAGTGATAGTTTGTTTGAAATAGTGAGGACGGCTTTAGGAATGAAAGCAACCACTTATGGTCAGGAACACGAGTTGAAAATGGATAAATGGAATGTTTTCTCCACAATATTTCTAAAAGTTAGCGGAGGACTTGTAGCAGCAATTAGTTCGGGTGGAATCCCTTTACTGTTATTGCGTTAACATTAGAAACACTTTTGAGAACTGAATTAGCATAATTATTGCCTCACTCTTAGTTGAGTGGGGCTTTTTTATGTGTGCCAGGCATGGCAACTATCTAAGTGGTGAAAGTCCACTGTGGGGGTACACATCGACCAACCACTAAGGAAGCGCAAGGTACTTATCGTGAGGTAAGGGCTGGAGGAAGCGTGGAATAAAATCTTGGCTCGACGAAC